>CAZONP010000370.1:0-2187 GCA_964581155.1 uncultured Candidimonas sp.
ACCAGGAACATCAACGCCGTTTCGCCAAGTTCCTGCGCGATTGGCAAGCGCTGCTGCGGACGCCAGTTGGTATCGTCGAATGCATGTTCCAGGTAGATCTCGGGGCACGAGCCGGTGTAGCAGGGCACTCCACGCGCGTTGATTTCCTGCAGGATGCGGTCGCGGTCCCAATCGGGCTTCAGGGACGCCGTCTCGACGTAGACATAGCATTTGTACGCGGCATGCGAAATGTTCGGGGGCAGAGCGGGAACCCGCAGCCCCTCCAATTTGGCGGCGGTCGACCAAATGCATTGCGCCGCTTCCAGGCGCTGGGCATGCCACTGCTGCATACGGCGCAATTGAATGCGGCCTACAACGGCTTGCGCTTCCATCATGCGCCAGTTCGATCCGAAGCTGTCATGCAGCCAGCGAAAGCCCGCAGGGTGGGAACGTTCATAAACGGCGCTCCAGCTTTTCCCGTGGTCCTTGAGCGACCACATCTGCGACCAGAGCGCATGATCGTTGGTCGTCGCCATGCCGCCTTCGCCGATCGTGCTGATGATCTTATCCTGGCAGAACGACCAGGCGCCGATATGGCCTATTGAACCGACCGAACGCCCCTTGTAAGTCGCGCCGTGGGCCTGGGCGCAGTCTTCCACGACCCATAGGCTGTGCTCGCTCGCAAGCGCCATGATGGGGTCCATGTCGCATGGCCAGCCGGCCAGGTGTACGCAAATGATCGCGCGTGTCCTGGACGTAAGCACGGCGCTTATGGTGTCGGCCGTAATATTCTGCGAATTGCGGTCGACCTCCGCGAAGACCGGGACCGCCCCGCAATTGACGACGCACGATACCGACGCCATGAAGCTGCGGGGGGTGACGATGACTTCATCGCCGGGCCCGATCGCCAGCGCCTTCAAGGCAACATCCAATGCCAAAGTACCGTTGCCCACCGCGACGGCATAGTCGCATCCGGCCCAGGCGGCGAACTCCTTCTCGAACATCCGGCATTCCTGTCCCGTCCAGTAATTCACTTTGTTCGACAGTATGACGTCGCGTACCGCGTCGGCCTCTTCTTGCGTGTAGGACGGCCAGGGAGAGAAAGGAGTGTTGAGCATATGCGCGCCTCTTCAAGGTGGGGGATAAGGGCTACCGTGCTACGGTGTGGACGATGTACTTCAGATCTTTCAGCAAGCTGTGGGTACGGATGTATTCCTTGTTGATCTGTACTTTGTCGGGCCAGATGACTTCGCGGTTGTATCGGAGCGCATCCGCTTGCTGACCAAGAATCTCTTCTTCATTTTTGTATTTGAGCGATGCGGGCCCGGTGATGCCGGGGCGAACCGACAAGATGATTCTGTCGTCTCCCTGAAGGCTGTCGGCGTAGCCGGGAACATCCGGCCTAGGCCCCACGAAGCTCATGTCTCCGACCAGAACATTCCACAACTGGGGCAGTTCATCGACCTTGGTCTTGCGCAGCAACCGGCCCGTTCGGGTAATGCGCGGGTCGTCGCTGGTTGTAATGGAGGACGCCGAAACGCCGCTGTGGCGCATGGTCTTGATCTTGTAAATGGTGAAGAGACGTCCTTCCTTGCCGATACGCTCTTGCTGGAACATGCCGTTGCTGCGGGTATCCAGGGATGCCGCCAGCCATGCGACAAGAATGACAGGCCAGCAAAACACCAGGCCAAGGAAAGCGAAAACAAGGTCAAATGCGCGCTTGGCCGCGGCGCCATGCTGCGCTCCAGCATCGTGCCCTTGGGCGCGGGCATAGAGCGTCTTTTTTATTGTTACGGGAAGCACTGCCAGGATGAAGCGAATGGCAATGTTCTTGCAAAAGTCCCACGCGGACAGGAAGCCGATCTTGCGTTGATAGCGGATGACGGCGTACTCATGTTTGAAACTCTGCAGTCCGTTGCGGGTCATGAAGGCTGCCCCTGCGCGCACCAGGAATAGCTTGTCGGGCAGGTTGGCCAGTTTGTAGCCGTTGACGATCAACAAGGACCACAGCGCCACATCCTGCGATCGCGTGAAGCCAGGGTAGCCACCAACGGCATCGACGGCGGTCTTGCGAAATATGGCAACGGCGTGGCTCAGCGGGCTGCGAGTCTTGGCAAACTGAACCAGCTGGTCATGGGTCAGCGGCAAAATCCTGCAAGAGAACACCGCGCCGGTCTCGTCGAATTCGTCCACGGCGGCGCTGCTCGC
>CAZONP010000371.1:0-2166 GCA_964581155.1 uncultured Candidimonas sp.
ATGGATTTGCACCAGGCGCTGCAAGCATCAGGCCGCAGCCACGCCGACATCCGGACAATCACCATACGCACTCATGAAGCGTGCATCCGCATCATCGACAAGAAGGGTCCGTTGAACAACCCGGCGGACCGCGACCACTGCATCCAGTACATGGTTGCCGTTCCCGTAATCTTTGGGCGCCTGACGGCAAGCGACTACGAAGACAGCGTCGCTACCGATCCACGCATCGACGCGCTGCGTGAAAAAATAATCTGCATTGAAGACCCTGTCTTCACCGCCGACTACCACGACCCGGACAAACGCTCCATCGCCAATGCGCTTACCGTCGAATTCAATGACGGCGGAACACTGGACGAGATCGTATGCGAGTACCCGATCGGCCACAAACGCCGCCGTGTCGAAGGCATTCCCCTGCTGGAAGACAAGTTCCGCGTGAACCTGGCGCGCCGGTTTCCCGCCAGACAGCAACAACGCATTCTTGATGTCTCACTGAACCAAGCGGCGCTGGAATCCATGCCAGTCCATGAATACGTGGACTTGTACGTCATTTGATTGCGCCTGAGTCGCGCAATCACGATCCTTGAATAAAGTATGTTGACCACCTTCATCATTTACGCCCTGCCCTTTTCTTTTACTTTGCTTGTCGCCTGTGTCCTTGCCTCGGTGGCGTCCGGAATCATGCTTTGGATCTTTCGGCTGCGCCGCACCAACGAGATCATGCGCCATCCGTATCTTGCCAAACATCCATGGTCGCGCTATCCGTTCTCGATGCGCGCCGCCATTCTGCTGGATTATTTCCTGCGCATCGTTTTCCCGAAAAGCTCCTTCTGGGTGGCCGGACAGGCCAACCGACTGCTCGCGCATGTCGATCCCCGGGACGTGCCTATGGGGATCAAGTGGCCGATCGTGGGGTTCTGGGGCGGCTGCTTCGTGGGTATCGGCGCCATGTTGGTAATGTGGACGTTGATCCTGCTTACAATGGGCGGATAACCCTTTTTCAGGAGTTCCCATGAGCCGCAGCATAGAACACAACGCCGCACGACAACGTTTCGAATGGACCGAAGACGGAATCGTCAGCGAACTGGATTACCAGCTTCAGAACGGACTAATGACGATCACCCACACGGGAGTTCCCGAGGCGTTGGGCGGGCGCGGCATTGCCGCCGACCTCACCAAGTGCGCCCTCGAAACCGCTCGCGGGGAAGGTTGGAAAGTGCGCCCGCTCTGTTCGTATGCGGCCGCCTACATCCGCCGCCACCAAGAGTACGCGGATTTGGTGGCCTAGGACGTGTAAACGCAACATGTTGCGCTCTTATGTCTTATATAAGATATAAGACATTTGCTTCCCACTCTGCTTCCTTTTACAATCGAGGGGACGCTGTTTCCCACTCATTCTCGAATAAAGGGCATGCACAATGCTGGAATCTTATCGCCAACATGTTGCCGAACGCGCCGCGTTAGGCATCCCTCCACTCGCGCTTACGGCGCAACAAACCGCCGACCTGATCGAACTGCTCAAGAACCCGCCCGCCGGCGAGGAACAGTTCCTGGTCGAGCTCATCACCCACCGCGTTCCGGCTGGCGTCGATGACGCAGCCAAGGTGAAGGCTTCGTATCTGGCCGCTCTGGCCCTGGGCAAGGAAACCTGTCCCCTGATCGACGCGCGCCGCGCCACCGAACTGCTGGGCACCATGCTGGGCGGCTATAACATCAGCGCGCTCATCGAGTTGCTCGACAACTCCGAACTGGCCGCTGTCGCAGCTGAGGCTCTGAAGCACACGCTGCTCATGTTCGACGCGTTCCACGACGTCAAGGAAAAGGCCGAACGGGGCAACGTCCATGCGAAGGCCGTGCTGCAAAGCTGGGCCGACGGTGAATGGTTCACTTCGCGCCCCGAGCTGCCCGAAAGCCTCACCATCACCGTATTCAAGGTGCCCGGCGAAACCAACACCGACGATCTCTCGCCGGCCCCCGACGCAACCACCCGCCCCGACATTCCGCTGCATGCGCTGGCCATGCTGAAGAACAAGCGCGACGGTGCTGCGTTCGAACCCGAGGAAGACGGCAAGCGTGGCCCGGTCGCGTTCATTCAGAGTCTGAAGGAAAAGGGCCATCTGGTCGCCTACGTCGGCGACGTGGTCGGCACCGGCTCCAGCCGCAAGTCCG
>CAZONP010000372.1:0-2164 GCA_964581155.1 uncultured Candidimonas sp.
ACTGTTTAATTTCGCTGCCTGCAGGCGCCGTTAATTCAGTGCGGCCTTGGCCGCCTCTTCCGGGGTCAAACCATCGTAGAATTGATCGGTGAACCATTCGGCCTGCTCTTCAATATGTTCCTGCGCCTGGCGTACTGTCGCGCCGCCGGCAACCAGGAAACCCTCTACTTCAATACACCACTCGATGAGCGCCACTTCATCCGGGTCCGGCGCAGATTTCTTCTTCATGATGGTCATTCCATTGCGAGGTGCACATAATACAGAACAACAATACATCGAAATCGTCCGAATGTTTCCATAGGTTACACTTCCGCGCAGTTTCCGGAGCCGATATACATGCTTGAAGTGATTTTCCCTTTCGTCGGAGGCATCGGCTTATTCCTGGTTGGAATGATGCTGTTGTCCGACGGGCTTATCGGCTTTGCCGGCAATGCCCTGCGTCGCGCGTTGGTCCGTTTTACGGGCACGACGCTAAAAGCCTTCGTGTCGGGAACGTTGATCACCGCACTCGTCCAGTCGTCCACCGCAACGACGGTCACCCTGATCGGCTTCGTCAGCGCGGGACTGATCACGTTTTCGCAGGCCATAGGCGTCGTCATCGGGGCCAGCTTGGGCAATACGGCAACGGGATGGCTGGTTGCGGGGCTAGGCTTGAAAATAAGTCTGGGTTTTTATACGCTGCCGTTGGTCGGCGTTGGCGCGTTCCTGAAGCTGCTGGGGCGCGGACGCTGGTCCAACCTGGGACTGGCATTGGCGGGCTTCGGACTATTGTTCCTGGGCCTGGACACGCTGCAACAGGGAATGCGCGGAGTGGCCGAATGGTTCGACCTGGCGGCGCTTCCCGTGGGGGGATTCTGGTCGCATATTGCCATCATGCTGATCGGGCTGGCGCTGACCACCATATTGCAATCCTCAACCGCTGCCGTCGCCACAACGTTGACGGCCTTCCACGCAGGTGCCATCAACCTGGACCAGGCAGCGGCGGTTGTCGTAGGTGCCGCCATCGGCACCACACTGACCGGCGCGCTCGTGACCATCGGCGCCACCATCGCCGCCAAGCGTACGGCACTGGCACATATTGTCTTCAACCTGGCATCGGGCCTGATTGCCATCGTCCTGCTGCCGGTCTTTCTGGGTTTGGCTCATGCGTTGGGCGAGTCGCTGGGCATGACAGCCGGCACGATAAGCCTGGCGGCCTTCCATACGCTCTTCATCCTGGTGGGCGTTGTGGTGTTCTTGCCATTCACTGCCCGCTACGCGCGGGTCATCGAGCGGCTATTGCCCGAGCGCGACGCCTCCATGATCCGCCACCTGGATGCCAGTCTGCTGGCATTGCCCGATGTGGCGCTCGAGGCATCCCAGCGCGCGCTTGAACATGTGGCCGACACATTGTTCGGCGTGTATGACACCCTACTCGCCCACGGACAACCCCAGGCGGCGCACAACACACTGGCGCAAGCGCACACTGCCCTGGAGCACGCATTCGACTTCGTGACTCGGGTGCAGCTTCCGCCGGAAAACAAAATACTGGCGGCGCGACGCATAGCTCAACTCCACTCAATTGATCATCAACTCCGACTCTGCGTACGATTGAAAGATGTGGAGCGCTCTCCGATCGACTTTTCCAGCACCAGCTTTCATTGGGCGATTGACCACAGCAAGCAAATGCTGGCGTTGGCCCACATCGGAGTCGCCGATAATGCACCCGACGACTGGCTGGAGCAAATAGGCAGCGAGGCCCTCACACTCGAAAGCCTGTCCAAACACGTCAGGTACGAGCTCTTGCAAGATAGCGGTTTCGGCAATAATGCGCAGCACACTTTGCAGACCACAGACGCCTTTCGGTGGCTGGAACGCAGCGGCCACCATATATGGCGAATCTGTCACTACTTGGCGCTGGGCCGCAACAAAAATGGGGAATCGAACGAAGCCCCGCCCGTTGAGCCCCCGGCCATCGGTTAACATTGTGCTTTGCAGCAAAAAACCACCCAATGATCATCCTCAAGAACGTGACCCTGCGTCGCGGCAGCAAAGTATTGCTTGACGGCGCGTCCGCCTCGCTCAATCCCGGTGAAAATGCAGGTTTGGTCGGTCGCAATGGTGCCGGCAAATCGTCGCTTTTCGCCGTACTGAACGGCACCCTGCACGAAGACGGCGGCGACTT
>CAZONP010000373.1:0-2148 GCA_964581155.1 uncultured Candidimonas sp.
GCGCAGTGCGACGCGCGGGGAGTCAAGGCAACGCCTTGACCGCGAACCGTCTGTGCCCACCCAGCCCCCGTCACCGGCGCCGGTTCAGATACCAGCAACGATGGCACAATCACCGGCGCCGGCTCATATACCTGACACACCGTTGCTCGAAGCAACATAGGCCACGGTATGATTACCCCTTCACCTCTTACGCCAGGAACAAGCAAATGGAATGCACAATCGACTGGGGCGGTCCTGAAGGCATGCTCTTCATTTCACGGACCGGTAGCGGGCACATTGCCACCATGGACGGCGCGCCTGACGGCGGCGGCCACAACCTTGCCCCGCGGCCCATGGAAATGCTGCTGAGCGGTGCCGGCGGCTGCGCCGCCTACGACGTCGTCCTTATCCTGAAACGTGGCCGGCATGTCGTCACTCATTGCCAGGCAAAGCTCACGGCCGAACGCGCCGACACCGACCCTAAAGTATTCACCAGCATCCACTTCGCCTTCACCGTCACCGGCAAGAATCTGCCCGTCGCCGCCGTTGAACGCGCTGTCCAGCTGTCGCATGAAAAATATTGCTCGGCCACCGCCATGCTGATCAAGACCGCAACCATTACCCATTCCGTCACGGTCAACGAGGCTTAATTCATGCATCAGTATCTTCGTCTTGCCCAAGACATTCTGGATAACGGCTCGTGGCAAGACAACCGGACCGGCGTTCGCACGCGCAGCATTCCGGGCGCCATGATGAAATTCGACCTCCAGCAAGGCTTTCCGGCTATCACTACGAAGAAGCTGGCCTTCAAATCAGCGGTCGGCGAAATGGTGGGCTTTCTTCGTGCTTACCGCAATGCGGACGACTTTACGAAGCTCGGCTGCAAGGTATGGAATCAGAACGCGAACGAGAATGCCCAGTGGCTGGCCAATCCCTATCGGCTTGGCGACAGCGATTTGGGCTCCGTCTATGGCGTGCAATGGAGGCAATGGCCGGCTTACAAGCTGGTGGACCTAAGCCAGCCGCAAAGCGCGGCCCAGATTGCCGATGCCCTATCCCGTGGTTATACGCAGATTGGCGTTGTGGACGATACCAATCAAGATGGAAAAACCCGCAGCGCATTGCTTTACAAGGCTATCGACCAGTTGCGCCAGTGCCTGGACACCATCATGACGGACCCGGGCAGCCGCAGAATCCTGTTCCACGGCTGGAATTGGGCGCAATTGGAGGAAATGGCCTTGCCTCCGTGCCATCTGTTGTACCAATTCCTGGTGAATGCCGAGAAACGGGAAATTTCTCTTTGCCTCTACATTCGCAGCAACGATGTCGGCCTGGGTACGCCATTCAACCTGACCGAGGGCGCTGCACTGCTTCATCTGGTTGGGCGGCTTACGGGCTATACGCCCCGATGGTTCACCTACTTCATCGGCGACGCGCATATCTATGAAAATCACCTCGATATGCTCCACGAACAGTTGAAGCGCGAGCCGTTTCCGGCACCCACGCTTGTGCTTTCGGACCGCATCCCCGACTACGCAGTCACGGGCGAATACCAGCCAGAGTGGCTGGAAAAGGTGGAACCCTCCGACTTCCGTCTAGATGGCTACCAACACCACCCGCCGCTGACCGCGCCCATGGCCGTTTAAGTCCTTCGCAACGAATATTCCGTACTGGGCGCCGGTCCGTGCGACTGGCACTCATTCCGCCATCATTCCGCCGTCAACCCAAGCCGCTCGTGCCATTCCGCGATGGATTCCTCGGGGTACGCAGGAAATAGTTTGTCGTTGGCATGCGCCTCGGTCTCCACCCACGAAGCCTTGGAATCCAGGAACAAGTGCGTGCGCTCGGGCGGCACAGGCAGCTCGGTGTCTACCGCCGATGCAAACGGGTAGATCAGCTCGGGCCATTCGGGACTGAAAATCCATAACGCACTGCCACAATTCTTGCAAAAATGGCGCGCCGCCGAGCTGGGGGCGGACTCGTCGCTGTCCGGCTCACGAATCATGACGCGATACACGGACACGTCGGTTCCACCGGTGATTTTCATTGTGGTGGCGTCGGCGGCAATATTGATAGCGTAGCCGCCCCCGCCCTGGGTTTTGCGGCAAATCGAGCAATAACAACGCTGGTAGGGATAGGGGCTGACGCTGTTCACACTGAAGCGCACAG
>CAZONP010000374.1:0-2140 GCA_964581155.1 uncultured Candidimonas sp.
TCTTGCAGCAGTTCTGGGCCGCCAGCTCGCTCGAACAGGTGGAAAATGAAATTGCCAGCCACGGGGCAAACGAGCCGTTTGCCCATTTGGCCATACACGCCATACACGCGCGCAATCACCACGCGAAATATGGCGCGCTGAAGCTGGAGGAAAAAGGCTCCACGACGGCATTCGTCACGCGCACCATCCGCAAGGTCATCGATGAAGAAACCGCAAGGCTGGAGAACGGCCTGACCATCCTGGCTTCCATCGGGTCCACGGCGCCATTCGTCGGCCTGTTTGGCACGGTGTGGGGCGTTTATCATGCGCTTGTCGGTATTGGCCTGTCGGACGGCGTTACCGTCAACCGTATTGCCGGCCCTGTCGGTGAGGCCTTGATCATGACCGGGCTGGGCCTGGCGGTCGCCATTCCCGCCGTATTGGCCTATAACGGCTTCGTGCGCAACAATCGGGTTTATCTGGCCCGCCTCGACGCCTTCGCTCACGACTTGCTTACCTTCCTGTCGACGGGCCAGCAAGTGGCGGAATCGTCCCACACGGCACGGCGCCCGGTTGCGGCTGCCTCCAGGAGCGAATAGCCATGGCATTCGGCAGCTTTGACAACAAAGGAGCCAGCCATACGGTCTCCGAAATCAATATGGTGCCGCTGATCGACGTCATGCTGGTACTGCTTGTCATTTTCATCATTACGGCGCCGTTGCTCAGCCACTCCATCAAAATCAATGTCCCGCAGGCCAGTAGCCAGCCGGTCGAGCAGGAGCCCAAGTCAATCGACCTGGCGGTGGACGCCGCCGGACAGTTGTTCTGGAACGAGCAGCCCGTCAGCGCCGAAGAACTGAAGCAGCGGTTTGCGCTTGAAGCCGCGCTCGACCCCCAGCCCGAGCTGCGTATTCGTGCCGATCTGAACACGCGTTATGAAATTCTTGCGCAGGTTATGAGCAGTGCCAGGGCGGCCGGCTTGAAGCGGCTGGGCTTCATTACCAGGCCGGGCGATGCCGCCGCCCAAGAATAATTGGATTCGTTTGTCTCTCGGGTACGCGCTTCGATATAGAATCACGTGATGCGAGTTCTGGTTATTGAAGACGACACCACCTTAGGCCATGCTTTACAGGAATTTCTTGTCGAGCAGGGATATGCCGTGGATTGGCTGGGCGACGGCGACAAGGTAATGAGCGCGGTGGCGGGTCAAAGCTATGACCTGCTGCTGCTGGACCTGAACCTGCCCGGTCAGAGCGGCCTTGACGTGTTGCGTAAGTTGCGTGCGGCCAATCATCAGGTGCCGGTGCTTATCCTTACGGCGCGCGACGGTGTCGAGGATCGGGTGGCGGGGTTGGATGCCGGCGCCGACGACTACGTCACCAAACCATTCGACCTGGCTGAACTCGGCGCCCGTGTGCGGGCCTTCGCCAGGCGCCGTGTCGGACAGGCGCAACCCAATATCGAAGTGGGTCCCCTACAGTTCGACACGATCGGACGTGAACTCCGGGTCGATGGCGAGCGGCTGGCATTGTCGGTGCGCGAACTATCTGTTTTGGAAATGCTCATGGCCCGAGCCGGCCGGGTGGTGACGAAACGGCAAATCGTTAATTCACTGTCCGCCTGGGACGCCGACTTCAGCGAAAATGCGGTGGAAGTTTATGTATACCGATTGCGCAAACGGCTCGAGGGAACGGGTGCCAGCATACAAACCGTCCGCGGATTCGGTTACCTTCTCGACGTAGACAGTGCAACCCCCTCTGAATAACGCCTTGATGCCGGTTGGGTCGCTGGCGCGGCACTTGGTGCATCGCCTGTTGCCCACCGTCGTCATCCTGGTCGTGCTCGACGTAGTGGTGACCTGGTTGGTCACGCGCAAAATGAGCCTGGAAGATTGGCTACTGCGCGATATTTTTTGGACCATGCTCGTTAGCCAAGTGTTGCTCGTATCGATCTTTGCCTGGGTGTTGATCAGCGGGGTGCGCTCCGGGCTGGCCACCATCAATCGCCTCTCGCAAGAAATTAGTCAACGTTCGGTGGACGACCTGCAGCCGCTGGATACGGCCGGCCTGCCCACCGAGATTGTTCCTATGGTGGCGCACGTCAATGATTTGCTGCTGCGCCTTGACGATTCCATGCAGGCACAGCGGCGTTTTGTGGGACA
>CAZONP010000375.1:0-2134 GCA_964581155.1 uncultured Candidimonas sp.
TACCCGACAGCTCGAAACCTTCGGAGGCGTCGAAACGTACCCCTGCCGGGAATTTGAACTCACTGGCTGGATTGGCTTTTGAAACCTTCTTCAGCGCCCCGGCCTCGATTTCCCCTTCACCGCCTTCGATATTCCCGATGGAATCAATTCTGCGCGCAAAACAGACGATGTACTCGTGATATCTCTTAAAGACGCCTTGTTGCTGTGAGTGCTGCTTATTCCAGATCAGGACTGCAAGGAAGTTCTCATGGCCGAAGATTTCCGACATTAGCGATTTAAGGTGGTCGACCTCGCCGTCATCAATGCTCACCATGATGATTCCGTCGTCGCACATCAGTTGCCGCGCCAATTTGAGACGTGGATACAGCATATTCAGCCAGTTGGTGTGATACCGGCCAGATGTCTCAGTCGCCGTCGTCAGTATCCGCCCATCATTAGCAGCCTGTCCCGTGAGCATCCGGTAGTTGCGTATGTTGTCGACGAAATCGTCTGTATAAACGACATCCGCGTCCTGGTTATAGGGCGGGTCGATGTAGATGAGCTTGACCTTGCCCGCATAGCTCTTCTGCAGTAGCTTGAGCACTTCAAGGTTGTCGCCCTCAATCATCAAGTTCTGGGTGGTGTTCCAATCGACACTTTCTTCCGGGCACGGGCGTAAGGTGCCGGTGCTGGGGGTCAGTGCCAGTTGCCGCGTGCGGCGCTTGCCGTGCCAGTTGAGGCCGTACTTTTCGTCGGAATCGGTGACAGTGGCGTCCCCCACCAGCGCCTTGAGCACATCGACGTTGACCGCTACGCCGTTCGGCCCTTCGGTAATCAGCTCGGGGAACAAGGCCTTGAGCTGTTCAATATTCCCGGCCATCAGATCGGCGGACTTGGCGTCGGGGCTACTTGCTTCCAGTTCGGGCATCAGGTCTCTTTCTTGTTCTTCATATATGAACTCCATCTTACCGTAGCGGGGAGTTCATTAGCGGCCGTCGTTATTCTATTCGTGGTACCGTACGACCGCTGTTTTCCGACGTGGATGACGCCGTATAGTCGCGGAATTATGCGTATTTGAGGATGTCGTCCCTTGGAACCTTTGTTGCCATTCAGCTTCGCCATCGTCAGCCTCACGCTGTCACAATCGGATGCACTTGCCGCATCCGTGATTGCAGAGGTGCCTGGCTTGACTTGGCCGTTAGAAACGACGAGCGTTGAGGAAGACGGATTTTTCTCAAAGCGACAGCCGTTTGCGCCTGACACATTACTGGTTTTGGACTTTTTGGAATTCGTTTATGCCGCTGTGGCGCAACCAATTCCAGGCAAGTACCACGATTTTTTCAACCACCATCATTTGACATTTGATCAAGCGGCCGGGCAGGAAGAATTCTGAAAGACCGTCAGCTTCATGCGCAATGGGCGACATTTTCTCTCCATAATGGGTTGGCTTCGCGGCGCTGAGCTTACCCTTGTAAGCCGGTGGCCAATAGTTGCACTTGTATTGTTCTATGGTCAGGCAAGCCATCGTGGATGACGATGGCGGTCGCCAACCTGACTCCTGGCGGGAATTCCGTGGCGACTGTATCCAGCACGGTTTTGATTACATCGATGAATCTGCATTCCGGAGTCAATGTTGTCACCACTACAACGCCTTGCACCGTATCCCAGCGGTTGTCCTGCGCCTTAATGTCGGTGCATGCGGCCAAGGCTGCGGCTTTGGCCGCATTGCGGCCTGACGAGGCGGTGTTTGCCCAAGATGTTCGCCCGACCATGCCCAACACGGTTCTTAAACTTTGATAGGTGGGTGGAACGCTGTCCGCGCTCCCGTATAGCGCTGCGATTGCCGTTGCCGCGTCGTGGGGCATAAGCGCGCTTGTTGTGGTCGGACACTGATTCGCCGATAGATCACCGGCAACCATTTCAACATGCGCATGAGTCGGTGAGCCAAGAGAATCAACAACGTGGATGCAAATTTTCTTAGGCCGGACTCGCAAGCCTTTTAGGCGGACTTGCGAACGGTGAAAGGGCGGGGTTCCGGAACGTGCGGTCATTGAATGCCTCCTAAGATCGGCATTCATTGTCGCTATTGATGCGACGGCTTGTGTCGCAGGTCGTCAACCGTGCTGGGCGACTTCCTCCAGAGACTGTGTAAAGC
>CAZONP010000376.1:0-2110 GCA_964581155.1 uncultured Candidimonas sp.
CGGCAGGGTGAAACGCGGCAACCTCTACCCGGAGCAACATCAAATAGGCATGCGCGTGGCTTCGTGCCATACGGGTGGCTCGCCCGAGTATGCGGGTAGATGGCTAGAGCCCGGCAGCAATGCCAGGCCCAGAGGAATGATTGCCCGCCAGGTTCGCCTGGTGTACAGAATCCGGCCTATAGACCTGCCTCACACTTTTTCCGTTCCACCTCCCGTCCCGCATGTCAGCAAATGCAAGCGCTCTCCGCATCGCTCGGTGAGCTATGTAACAAAGGACTTGCAGAGACGCTGCCAATTTCTTGATTTCACTACGTATTTCAAAAACCGACTATAGAAAGGCGACGCTAAGTACTTGTTGTAATTGAAATAATTGCAACGAGTCGCTTGACCAGTTGCATTCCTTACCGTAGAGTGGGGAAAAGTAGGTTTTTGTGCAATAAAGTGGGGAAGAAATTTGTTCCAGGGATGCAGTGCGCTCACGTTAGATGCCAAGGGTCGGGTTTCCATACCGACCCGGCACCGTGACGCGCTTGTTTCCCAGGTAGAAGGCCGCTTGACCCTTACTCGTCATCCCGATGGCTGCCTGCTTGTGTACCCGCGTTCGGCGTGGGAAGAGAAGCGCAAGCAGATCGCCGCTTTTCCCATGAGTGCTCGTCCTTTACAGCGTTTGCTGCTGGGCAACGCCCTGGACGTCGACATGGATGGCTCCGGCCGTATCCTGGTTTCACCGGAATTGCGTAATGCCGTCGGACTGACGCGCGACGCGATGCTGCTGGGAATGGGTAGTCACTTCGAGTTGTGGGATAGCGCCGAATGGGCGCGACGCGAAGCCGAAGATCTTGCCAAGGGCATGCCCGAGGTCCTGGAACATTTTTCATTCTGAACCCGCTTATGGAGTTTCTACACAAGTCCGTGCTGCTGGAGCCTACGGTCAACGCCCTCGTTGATCGCAATTTCGGCGTCAAAAGCAAACGCGGACAGATCGAGGAAGAGGCCCCGCCGCCGGCCCATGGCGTGTTCGTCGATGGGACATTCGGACGCGGAGGCCATAGTCGTTATTTGTTGTCGCGTTTGGCGCCCGATGCGAAGTTGGTGGTGTTCGACAAGGATCCCGAGGCCATTGCGGTAGCGCGCGCTTTGCAACAGGAAGACCCCCGGGTCGTCGTTGTGCATGCCGGTTTTGCATCCATGCCGGAGCAGCTTCAGGCGCTGGGCTTGGAACAAGTTGATGGCGTCATGTTGGACCTGGGAATGTCTTCCCCACAAATAGATGATGCCAGTCGCGGGTTCTCCTTCATGCGTGAAGGCCCGTTGGATATGCGGATGGACACAAGCAGCGGGCCGACCGCTGCGCAATGGCTGGCGCAAGTCAGCGCCGAAGAATTAAAGGAGGTCATAGCAAAATATGGCGAAGAACGGTTTGCTTTCCAGATTGCAAAGGCGGTTGTTGCTTGCCGCGAATCCAGGCCGCTGCGCACAACGCTCGACCTCGCCGAGCTCGTCGCCAGTGTTGTCCGTACGCGCGAGAAGGGTCAACACCCGGCCACTCGCACCTTTCAAGCTATACGGATTCACCTCAACCAAGAACTCGAGGAGCTCGCGCTCGCCCTCGCGGCAATCTTGAAGGTACTGGCCCCAGGAGGGCGATTGGCGGTGATCAGCTTTCATTCTCTCGAAGACCGCATGGTCAAGCAGTGCATCGCGGCGGCAGCCAGGCCGGCTGCGGCGCAAGCCCGCATGCCGATTTTCGAGAAAGATATGCCGCAGCCCATATTGCGTCCGCTCGGCCGCATCCTGCCCACACTTGAACAGGCATCCGAGAACGTGCGGGCGCGTTCGGCGGTATTGCGGGTCGCCGAGCGCACCTCCACGCCTCTGCCTGTGGACCAGGGAGCATCCTTTGTCACCGCCATGAATCTTGTGGCGACGACGCGAGCATCGGGCAGGGGTAGGAAATAATGGGCAGGCTTGCCGTCCTTTTCGCTGTGTTGCTGATGGTTTCGGCCATCTCGCTGGTGACGGCACGCTTCCAGTCCAGGCAGCTTTTTGTTTTGTCCGACAGCCTTGAGGATCAGGCGCGCGAGCTCGATACCGATTGGCGTCGCCTGCA
>CAZONP010000377.1:0-2109 GCA_964581155.1 uncultured Candidimonas sp.
TCCGGCGATACGGGTTCGGCAGCCGAATATGCATTGCGCGGCAAGCGGGGCATAACCGTCTTCATGCTCTCGCCGCAGGGCCGTATGAGCGAATTTCAGCGCGCTCAAATGTATTCGCTGCAAGACGCCAACATCCACAATATCGCCCTCAATGGCGTATTCGACGAATGCCAGGACATCGTCAAGGCGTTATCCGGCGACTTGGCATTCAAGGCGAAATGGCACCTGGGTGCCGTGAACTCCATTAATTGGGCCCGCATCGCAGCACAAGTAGTCTACTATTTTTGGGGTTGGCTACGCGCAACGTCAACGGGCGGTCAGCAGGTATCGTTTGCCGTTCCATCGGGCAATTTCGGCAATATTCTGGCGGGTCATGTGGCGCGCCGGATGGGCTTGCCAATACGGCGACTCGTGTTGGCCACCAACGAAAACAACGTGCTCGAAGAATTTTTCCGCACAGGAATTTATCGGCCCCGCTCGGCAAGCCAGACACATGCCACATCCAGCCCATCCATGGATATATCGCGCGCCTCGAATTTCGAGCGCTTTGTATTTGATTTGCTGGATCAGGATGCTGCGCAGGTCCAGGAATGCTGGCGCCAACTGGCGGAGACCGGCGAGTTCGATCTCAGCCACCTGTTGCCAGAGTTCACGTCGCGCTATGGCTTTGTCTCGGGAGTCAGCAGCCACCAGGACCGCCTGGCCACCATCAAGTCGGTTTACGACGAAACCGGAGTGCTGATCGATCCGCATACGGCCGATGGCGTGAAGGTGGCGGCGGCTTATGTCGAAGAGGGCATCCCGATGCTGGTTCTTGAAACGGCCTTGCCGGCCAAGTTCAATGAAACCATCGTCGAGGCCATAGGGCAGCCAGCTCCCATCCCGGAGCACCTGAGCGATCTGGCCGCCCTGCCGCAGCGTGTGCACGTAATGGATTGCAAGCTGGAACTGGTGCGCGACTACATCACGCAGAACGCTCCGAACTGACCGGCATTAATCAACGTCATGGCGCGCGCCTTCGGCCCATATGTTGACGATTAGTAATTTCCTTGCCATCGGCATTGGCGCGGCCCTTGGCGCCATTTGCCGCTGGTTGCTGGGACTTTGGCTCAACCATCCGTCCGTCGCGCTGCCGTGGGGCACTCTGGCAGCCAATTTGGTTGGCGGCTACATGATCGGCGTTTTTTTGGGGATGCTGGCCATATACCCTGAAGTCCCGGCATGGCTTAGGCTTATGCTGGTCACGGGTTTTCTCGGCGGCCTCACCACCTTCTCGACGTTCTCCGGTGAAACCATAGGGCTGCTCGAAAGAGGTGCTTACGTGTCCGCCATGGCGTATGCGGGGGTCAGTTTATTGGGCAGTTTGGCCTTGACGGCTTTGGGCATCGCCACCGTGCACGCCTTGCGTTAAGCCTTGCCGATAAGCGCGGCTGCGTCGCGGCCGCTGCGCACTGCGCCTTCCAAAACTCCGGGGTAGCCGGTATCGGTCCAGTCGCCCGCAGCCCACACGCGTTCCCATGCGGTGCGGTTGCCCGGACGTGCAAGCCCGGGGACGGCGGCAAAGGTGGCGCGTTTTTCTATAATAATTTCGTGACCGCTTACGTCGGGCATGTGGCCGAATCCGCGGGTTTGTTCACGTACCTGCTGAATGATCGCGGCGATCGCTTCCTGGCGCGGGGCGGCCTGCAAGGCGCGGGCGTCGCTGACAACAACATTGAACCGGCCGTCGCGATCGAATAGCCATTGGCCGAACTGCAGGCGGCCAGGATCGTCCTTCAGAAGCAGCATGGCCAGGGGCAGACGCCAGGCATGTTTCAACTGCAAGCTAACCGTGGCAATCGGCAGGAAGGTAAATGCCTCGAGCATGTGCAGGTACTGCATGCCGGTGTTAGACGCGGGCAACTGACGCAGCAGGCGAAGGGCCGCAGGCGTATTTGCCGCGACCACAGCCGCATCGAACAATTCTCCGTCAAGCAGTACGCCCGACCGGTGGAGCGCCAGGTGCCTGACGGCGTGGCCGCGCCGGACCGTCAGTTGCGCGCCAGGAGCAGCGGCAAAGGCGTGTTCTACGTGGTCGGGCCACAAACTGGATAAGTCCACCTTTGGCAG
>CAZONP010000378.1:0-2090 GCA_964581155.1 uncultured Candidimonas sp.
GCAAGGGCGCGCGCCTAGCCGCCGCCCACCGCCACCACAATCTCTATCTGATCGCCCTCGGTCACGGGGGCGATGTCATGTTGGCTCTTGGGAACGATGTTGCCGTTGGCTTCGATGGCAATGCGTTTGCCCTGGTAGCCCAGAAAGCTGACCAGGTCGGAAATGGTGGCCACCTGCTCCAGCTGCAGGGGTTTGCCATTAACGGTAATGTTCACGTCGGTGTCCTTTCAATAATAGGTGCCTGGCAACTGAACTTGTCGGTCGCGGCGATCAGCCTGGCCAGTATGCCGGGTTCGTCGAAGGCATGGCCGGCGTCGTCCACGACGTGGAATTCGGCTTGCGGCCAGGCCTTGTGCAGCTCCCATGCCGTTTTGGCGGGCGTGCAGGCGTCGTAGCGGCCTTGCACGATAACGCCCGGGATGGCATGCAGCAAATGGGCGTTGCGCAGCAGCTGGCCTTCTTCCAGGAAACCGGCATGCACAAAGTAATGGTTCTCGATGCGAGCGAAGGCCAGCGCCGACGCGTCGTCGGAATGCGCCAGCTGGTGCGCCGTGTTGGGCAGCAGCGTAATGGTATGGCTTTCCCACTGCGTCCAAGCCTGCGCGGCCTGCACTTGCGCGACCGGGTCGCTGCCCGTCAGGCGGCGCCGGTAGGCGGCGATCAGGTCGTCGCGTTCATCGGGCGGAATGGGCGCCAGGTAACGTTCCCATTGCTCGGGAAACAGCCACGATGCGCCATCCTGGTAGAACCACTGCAGTTCCCGGCGGCGCACCGTGAAGATGCCGCGCACAATAAGCGCGCTGACGCGCGTGGGGTGGGTTTGCGCATAGGCCAGCGCCAGGGTCGAACCCCACGAGCCGCCAAAGACCAGCATGGACTCGGCCTGCAACACCTCGGTGCGCAGGCGTTCCATGTCGGCGACCAGGTCCCAGGTGGTGTTGTTTTCCAGGCTGGCGTGCGGCGTCGAACGCCCGCAGCCGCGCTGGTCGAACAACAGAATGTTGTAGCGTTCCGGATTGAACAGGCGCCGGTGGGCGGGCGAACAACCGCCGCCGGGGCCGCCATGCAGGAACACGGCCGGCTTGCCCTGCGGATTGCCGCAAAGCTCCCAGTACACGCGGTGGCCGTCGGCGGTGGAAAGGAAACCGTGGGAATAGGGTTGGATGTCGGGATACATTATTTCTTGGTGAAGATCAGGTCCCACACGCCATGGCCCAGACGCAGGCCGCGCGTTTCGAACTTGGTTTGGGGCCGGAAGTCCGGGCGCAGGGCATAGCCCTGGTTTGATGTGTTGACCAGCGCAGGCTCGGCCGACAGCACCTGCAACATTTGTTCCGCGTAGTTTTCCCAGTCGGTGGCGCAGTGAATATAACCGCCCGGCGCAATGCGGCTGACCAGCAGCGCAATAAAGTCGGGCTGGATCAGCCGGCGCTTGTGGTGCCGCTTCTTCGGCCACGGGTCCGGGAAGTAAATGTGTACGCCCGCCAGCGTGTCGGGGGCGATCATGTCGCGCGCCACTTCGACCGCGTCGTGCTGGATGATGCGTATGTTGGTCAGGCCGGACTCGTCAATACGCTTCAGCAGGGCACCCACGCCGGCATTGAAGACTTCCACGCCCAGGAAGTTGTCTTCCGGCCGCGCGGCGGCAATCTTCTGCGTGGTCTCGCCCATGCCGAAACCGATTTCCAGAACCGTGGGCGCCTGGCGGCCAAAGGCCTTTTCCAGGTTCAGCGTATTGGCGCGGTAGGGCAGCGACCACTGCGGCAGCAGGCGGTCCAGCGCTTCTTTCTGGCCGGGGGTGATGTGCGCGCGCCGGTGCACGAAGCTACGGATATGGCTGGTGCCGGAAGGGGCGGTAGAAGTGCTTACGTTTATGTTTGGCATGGAAGGTAATGTCTCGTTCATGCCGGAATTGTAGTGATTCCGGCGCGCTTTTGTGTGTCGGCTGAAAAAGATTGGATACGCCTCGACGCAAGTGGCCTTGCGGGACGCTATAATCCCTGCTCTGCGGTTATCGCGGGTGTATCTCAATGGTAGAGAAGCAGCTTCCCAAGCTGATGACGAGGGTTCGATTCCCTTCACCCGCTCCA
>CAZONP010000379.1:0-2089 GCA_964581155.1 uncultured Candidimonas sp.
TCAACCAGGGCGGCAAGCGCAAAGGCGCCGTGTGCGCCTATCTGGAAACCTGGCACCTGGATATTGAAGAGTTTCTTGAACTGCGCAAGAACACGGGCGACGAGCGGCGACGCACGCATGACATGAACACCGCCAACTGGATTCCCGACCTGTTCATGAAGCGCGTGATGGAAAACGGCGACTGGACCTTGTTCTCGCCTTCAGACGTGCCTGACCTGCATGATAAATACGGCCGGGCGTTCGATGAGGCGTATATCGGCTACGAAGCAAAAGCGGCCAGCGGTGAACTTCCTTTGTTCAAGAAAATTCCCGCCACATCGCTCTGGCGAAAAATGCTGTCCATGCTGTTCGAGACCGGCCACCCATGGATCACGTTCAAGGACCCATGCAATATCCGTTCACCGCAGCAGCATGTGGGCGTCGTCCACAGTTCGAACTTGTGCACCGAGATCACTCTGAATACCAGCGACTCGGAAATCGCCGTCTGCAATCTGGGTTCGGTCAATCTGGCCGCCCACATGCGGCAAGCTCAAGACGGAAGTTACGCCCTGGATCACGGGAAGCTCGAACGCACCATCACGACGGCCATGCGCATGCTGGACAATGTTATCGACATCAACTACTACGCCGTAGCCAAGGCACGCAACTCGAACGTGCGCCATCGCCCGGTCGGTCTTGGCGTCATGGGTTTCCAGGACTGTCTGCACTTGATGCGCATGCCCTTCGCCTCGGAGCAAGCCGTAGAATTTGCCGATCGTTCCATGGAGGCCACGTGTTACTACGCTTATTGGGCTTCCAGCAAGCTTGCTGCCGAGCGCGGCCAGTACGCCAGCTTCAAGGGTTCGTTGTGGGATCGCGGCATCTTGCCGCAGGACACGCTGGCCTTGCTGCGCGATGAACGCGGGGGTTACGTTGAAGTCGATGACAGCAGCACACTGGATTGGGATGCATTGCGGGCCAACATCCGCCAGTACGGCATGCGCAATTCCAATTGCGTAGCCGTTGCGCCCACCGCCACCATATCCAATATTATTGGCGTTTCGCCCTGCATCGAGCCGAACTACCGCAACCTGTATGTCAAGTCGAACTTGTCGGGCGAATTCACCGTGGTGAACGACTATCTGGTTCGCGATCTGAAAGAGCGCAACCTGTGGGACGAAGTCATGGTCGCCGACCTGAAATACTTTGACGGCAGCCTGGCTCGCATCGACCGTATTCCCGCCGACCTGCACAAACTGTATGCCACCGCGTTCGAAATCGATCCCACCTGGATCATCGAGTGCGCATCGCGCCGCCAGAAATGGATCGACCAGGCGCAATCGCTGAATATTTTCATGGCGGGCGTTTCGGGCAAGAAGCTGGATGAAACCTACAAACTGGCCTGGGTGCGCGGCTTGAAAACCACCTATTACCTGCGCTCCAACGGCGCGACCAATGCCGAGAAATCCACTGGCCGCGGAGGCGAGCTCAACGCCGTCGCGATGAATGGCAACAACACTGGCGCGTACGCGGCTGAAGAATCCGCGGCATTACAGCCCGTTCCCGAAATCGTAGGCGCCGCCTGCGTGATGCGCCCGGGCGACGACGGCTTTGAAGACTGCGAAGCCTGCCAATAACGATTAAGGACGAAAGACATGTTGAACTGGGAAGATACATCGGCCGCGCCATCGGCGGCATTCACGGGCGCCGCCGCCAGCGGGCCGGCCACCGCCACCGCGCCTGCCGCCGAAACCGCCAAGCGGGTGCGCGCGGCCGACAAACGCATTATCAATGGCCAGACAGACGTGAATCAATTGGTGCCGTTCAAGTACAAGTGGGCGTGGGAAAAGTATCTGGCCACCTGCGCCAACCATTGGATGCCGCAAGAGGTGAATATGTCGCGCGATATTGCCTTATGGAAAAACCCCAACGGCTTAACCGAGGACGAGCGGCGTATCGTCAAGCGCAACCTGGGTTTCTTCACCACAGCGGATTCCCTGGCCGCAAATAATATAGTGCTTGGAACATACCGGCATATCACCGCGCCGGAGTGCCGTCAGTTTCTCTTGCGCCAGGCGTTCGAGGAAGCCATACACACTCACGCCTACCA
>CAZONP010000380.1:0-2074 GCA_964581155.1 uncultured Candidimonas sp.
GCATGGCGAAGAAAATCGTCGGCTTTATCAAGCTGCAAGTACCAGCTGGTAAGGCTAACCCCTCACCCCCAATCGGTCCGGCGCTGGGTCAGCGCGGTCTGAACATCATGGAATTCTGCAAGGCGTTCAACGCCAAAACCCAAGGCGTAGAGCCCGGTTTGCCGATTCCTGTGGTCATTACCGCCTACGCAGACAAGAGCTTCACCTTCATCATGAAGACGCCGCCTGCTACCATCCTGATCAAAAAGGCGCTTGGTATGCAAAAAGGTTCGGCTCGTCCAAATCTTGATAAAGTGGGCAATCTTACCCGCGCTCAGGCTGAAGAAATCGCTACGACCAAACAGCCCGACCTTACCGCCTCCGATATGGACGCCGCCGTCCGCACGATCGCTGGCAGCGCCCGCAGTATGGGCATTACGGTTGAAGGGGTATAAGCATGGCCAAGTTAACCAAGCGCGCGGCTGCCATTGCAGCCAAAATCGACGCCAACAAGTTTTACGCTGTTGCCGAAGCCCTGGCTCTGGTCAAGGAAACCGCCACCGCCAAGTTCAATGAGTCCATTGACGTGGCAGTGCAATTGGGTATTGACCCCAAGAAGTCCGACCAACTGGTGCGTGGCTCCGTGGTGTTGCCCGCAGGTACCGGCAAGTCAGTGCGTATTGCTGTTTTCGCCCAAGGTGAAAAAGCCGAAGCCGCCAAGGCAGCCGGCGCCGACATCGTTGGCCTGGAAGACCTGGCTGAAAGCATTAAAGCCGGTCAAATGGACTTTGATATTGTCATTGCTTCGCCCGACACCATGCGTGTGGTTGGCGCCCTGGGTCAGATCCTGGGCCCTCGCGGCCTCATGCCCAACCCCAAGGTTGGCACAGTAACGCCCGATGTCGTTACCGCCGTCAAGAACGCCAAGGCCGGACAGGTTCAGTACCGTACCGACAAGTCCGGCATCATTCACGCCACCATTGGCCGCGCATCGTTTGAAGTCGAACAGCTGCAGTCCAATCTGGCCGCCCTGATGGACGCCCTGAACAAGGCGCGTCCGCCAGCGGCAAAAGGCGTATACCTTCGCAAAGTGGCCGTTTCGTCCACGATGGGCGGCGGTGCACGCGTTGAAATAGCAAGTCTGGCGGTCTAAAAACCGCCGGAAAAAGAAACTTTGGGCTGTGTCCGGGTATTCCGGACATTGCTGTCAAAGACCGCTGGAGCCCCGCCGCGACACGTATTCGTACGTTGGCGATGGTGCTTAATTTCAAACTGATCGAAGTTTGAGTCCAGCGCAGACGGCGTCCATGGAAGAATTCTGTTTGTTTAAAGAACTCGACCAGGTGCGCCGCATTCGGTTGACGCAAGGGGTCCTCCCATGCGTCTTTTGATGGAGTGTTCAAACCGTGAGTCTCAATCGTCAAGAGAAAGCGGTAGTTATCGAAGAAGTCTCGGCACAAGTGGCCAAGGCACAATCGATCATTATCGCCGAGTACCGTGGTCTGGACGTCGCCTCTATTACCGTATTGCGCAAAACTGCGCGTGAGTCGGGTGTGTATCTGCGTGTTCTCAAAAACACGCTAGTCCGTCGCGCTATTGCTGGAACTCCTTACGAGGAACTCACAGCACAGCTGACCGGTCCGCTGATGTATGCCATTAGCTCGGATCCAGTCTCGGCGGCAAAAATACTTGCCGGTTTCGCTAAAACCAACGAGAAGATGGCTATTAAAGGCGGGGCATTGCCCAATAACGTCCTTAGCCAAGATGGTGTGAAGGCCTTGGCCACCATGCCGTCGCGCGACGAGTTGCTGGCGAAACTTATGGGTACGATGCAAGCCCCTGTCACGCAATTTGTGCGTACGCTCAACGAAATTCCAACCAAGTTCGTACGTGGCCTTGCGGCTGTGCGCGATCAGAAGGAAGCTGCATAAGCAGACCTTTCGGATTTCGTCGAACTGAGCGACAACCAACCCTGGCATTTATTAATATTTGGAGTTCTTAAAATGGCACTAAGCAAAGCAGATATCCTCGACGCAATCGCCGGCATGACCGTGCTTGAATTGTCCGAGCTTATCAAAGAAATGGAAGAAAAATT
>CAZONP010000381.1:0-2057 GCA_964581155.1 uncultured Candidimonas sp.
GACGTCAGCTCTTCCATCGATGCGGCTGTCTCCTGCAACGAGCTGGCCTGCTGTTCGGTGCGTGCGGACAAGTCCAGGTTGCCTGCGGAAATTTGTTGGGAAGCCGTGGCGATAGCATCGGTTCCGGCACGCACTTGGGCCACAAGACCACCCAGACTGTCCTGCATGCCTTTCATGGCATGAATAAGGCTGGCCTTGTCGCCGTCGCGCACCACAATCGACTGGGTCAGATCACCCGCAGCGACCCGAGAGGCAATGTCGACCGCATATTCCGGTTCGCCGCCCAATTGCTTCGTGACGTTGCCTGTCAGCCACAGCGCAATGATGCTACCGATGATAAGGGCGACCAAAGTCAATACAAGGGTAAGGATCAGAATCTGCTGTGTAAAGCTCATTACCGCGTCTTTGGCGACCGTCACCTCGGCATTTTTGTCTTTGATCAGTTTCTGCAGCCGGACCCGCATTTGCCGCCAGACCGGCGTTTCCTGGGAGTTGAGCATCTCGATTGCCTGCGCCCGGTCGTTCTGTGCAAGTGCCGTTATCTTGGCCTGGACCGGCGCCTGCTGATTCCGAAATTCGCCGATTTCGCCCAATACCTTTATTACTTCAATATCGTCACGCGCAAGCTTCGAAGCCGTATCAAGCGCCGCCGCAAATTCGTTGGCGGCAATATTAAGGTTCTTGTAGGCTTGCTGGTTCTCAGGATCAATCACGATATTACGGACGGCCTGCCCCATTTGCAGGGCCTGAGCATAGCTTGTGGTAATTTCGCGCAGCAAAGCCTGATCGTTTTCGATGAAGTATTCAAATTTATCCTTCGTCGACTGCATGCCAGTCAGGGCGGCCGCCAAGGCCAACATGAAGCAGGCAAATACCACGCTCATGGAAAGCATTATTCTGGTGCGTAATTTCATTCGTTGGTAACGTTTCATATGAGAATAGCGAAAACGCCCACGAATGGGCCCGTCGAACCATTAGGGATGGTGAACGTTTAGTTACATTCATACTATCGGCGCATACCTCTTGCGACCCGCGAAATCATCCCGGATAAGGGTCAGAATAACCTTACAATGCGTATGGTTACTCGGCCAAAGGGCGCAATCAGATCAGGCCGTGTTCAATTGCGTAGCGGACCAGATCGGCCATGCTGTTCATTTGCATTTTTTGCATCAGCCGCAGCTTGTGGGTGCTGATGGTCTTGGCGCTAAGCGATAGCCCTTCGGCGATATCGTTGATGGACTTGCCCTGAACCAGTAGATGCAGGACTTGGAATTCGCGGTTGGATAGCTTGTCGTGAGGCGGCCTGGCATCGCCCAGGCCATAATCGAAAACCATTTTGTCGACCAGCATGGGGTCGATATAGCGGCCGCCTCTGGCAACTTTTCTTATGGCACCGATGAGCGTTTCGGGTTCGCTGTCTTTGGTCAAGTAGCCGGCCGCCCCCGCCTTTAATGCTCGCGAGACCAGTTGCACTTCGTTGTGCATGCTAAGCACGAGTATGGCCGGCGCATTTTCCAGTTGCCGTATCCGCTTTATAAGTTCCACGCCGCTGCGTCCCGGCATCGTCATATCAAGCAGCACGACGTCGCATCCGCCGCCCACCAGGCAGTCCAGAAGTTGCTGGCCATCGGCCACGTCGCCCACGACCTGCACATCCGAGGCCAAGGCCAGGAACTGCTTCAGCCCGTGCCGGACGATGTTGTGATCATCGGCAATCACCACTTTGATCATTCTGATTAGTCCTTGTCCGGTTTTTTTGCGACCGGCTGAAACGGCAGCCACACCATTACCCGCGTCCCTGCACCTGCCCTACTGTGTATTTCAGCCTTGCCGCCCAGGATGAGCGCACGCTCACGCATGCCCATGATGCCAAACGCCGCCGCAGCGGCGGGGTGATTCGCATCAAAACCGCAGCCATTATCCGACACTTCCAGCAAAACCACATCGTCTTCCACCTGCAGTGTGACGTCGACACGCGTGGCGTCGGCATGCTTGAGCACATTCGTCAGCGATTCCTGGACGACGCGGAACAAGGCGGTGGCACTGCTGTCGTGCAA
>CAZONP010000382.1:0-2057 GCA_964581155.1 uncultured Candidimonas sp.
CATGCGTGCTCACCCCCAGCGCCTGATCGCGCTTTTCCACCAGTGCCGGCTTGGCTTCACCATCGCGGTTGAATGACCAGGCGAGCCGTGCGGGCCCCAAGGGCAGCTTGTCGGGCGCCATTCCCTCGTGGCCGGTATTCCATACATGCCAGGTCTTGCCGTAGCTGTTCATTTTGGACTTCATCAGGGCCTGTTCGGCCGGCACGGGAATTCCCGGCGCAACCAACTGGCCCGACAGGATTTCACCGTTGTGCGGGTGCCAGTACTGCCGCTCCTCCTGCGGCAGTGATTCCATCAGTTGCTCGGAGATGATGTATTCGATCCCATTCAAGTTCGCTGACGCGGTGTTGGCATCGAACAGCACACATTGAGCGAAATCCTGGTTCACCTGCGCACAGAAATGATGCGCTTCCATCTGGCTTTCGGGGTCGTCCTTCATGGGATGAAAGCCGACCAGATAAATGTCGAAAGGGCCCAGAGGCGCATTGCCTTGCAATACCTTGGCGCCGAGTTCCAGCATTTGCGTCTTGGTTGACTTCTCTTCGCCTTGCGGCGCCGTTTTGGGAATGCGATCATCCTGCGCGTGGGAAGGCAATGGCACCGGTCCGGCGACCAAAAAAAACAACAGTACCAATGGGGATAGCAAGCCCGCAGCGGGCGACTGGAAAAGAGACATGGCAGCTTACCTCCTGGCCGCGCACAGCAAGCTTTGTGCCATAAAGCTGCACGGGCACATGGCTTGCCAGCGGATCAAGCCATGAATGGCACATCACACAGAATCGTAATTGTCGGCGCAGGCGCAGGCGGTCTTGAACTGGCTGCCCGCCTTGGCCGCAAATTCGGACCTTCGCACGTCTATCTGGTGGACCAGGCGGTGGACCACATATGGAAGCCGTCGCTGCACGAGGTGGCGGCCGGCACCCTGGATATCCACCGCGAAGGGCTTTCATACGCCATGTTGGCGCGCGACAATGGATTCACTTTTTTCCTGGGACGCGTCTCGGGCGTCGATCAAGAAGCCAAGATTGTGCACCTGGACAACGTGGCATTCGAAAACCACGATATTTTCCCGCCGAGGGATGTGGCCTATGACACGCTGGTGCTTGCGGTAGGCAGCAAGTCAAACTTCTTCGGCACGCCTGGGGCCGCTGAGTTCGCTATCGCGCTGGATTCGACGGGACAAGCGGAACGATTCCGGCAGTTGCTGCTGCGCGACCTGGTCGTCGCCGACCGAAGCAAGGGCGACGGATCCGCCTATCGGCTGCGCATTGCCATCGTGGGCGGAGGCGCGACCGGGGTCGAACTGGCCGCCGAATTGTTGGAGGCCGCGCGCAACGTGACGGCCTATGGGCTCGACCACCTGGATCCCGCGCACGACGTAAAAATTACACTGCTGGAAGGTGCGCCCCGCATTTTATCGGGGCTGCCGGAAAATATGTCGGGCGCGGCGACGACCCTGCTGCGGGACCGCGGCATCGATGTAAACACATCCGTGCGAATTGCCGAAGTTACGGCCGATACGCTACACGACGAGAACGGCAATCACTATCCTTACGACTTATGCGTATGGGCCGCCGGTATCCAGGCACCCGAGTTCCTGGCAGACATGGGCTTGCCGGTCAATCGCCTTAATCAAGTGGAAGTCGACGCCGGCTTGCGCACCACCGACCCCGCCATCTTCGCAATGGGCGATTGCGCCCAGGCGCCGTGGAACGGCAAAAGCACCTCGTTGCCCGCCCGGGCGCAGGTTGCCCACCAGCAGGCGAGTTTTTTGGTGGCGCCGTTGTCGGAGCGTCTTGCAGGCCGCGACGTGCAGCCGCGCGCCTTCAGATACAAGGATTATGGTTCGCTGGTATCCGTGGGGCACAGCACCGGTGTGGGCACCCTGATGGGCGTGCTCTCGGGCAAACGCTGGTTCATCGAAGGTTTGGTGGCACGCTGGATGTACATGAGCCTGCATCTGCAGCACCACCTGACCGTTTTGGGCTTGCTTCCCACCATATCCATGGCCATCGGGCGGCTGCTGTTAAAGCGCAGCGCGCCCCGGGTCAAATTGC
>CAZONP010000383.1:0-2056 GCA_964581155.1 uncultured Candidimonas sp.
AGCGTGGCGGGCGCGCCCACGCGCGAATTGTAGTTATCGAAGCTGGCGAGCACGCATTCTGGGCCGCCAAGTAGCGCTTGAATCAGACCTGTCGTTGTGGATTTTCCCGCAGTACCTGTTATGGCAATAACGTCGCCGCTGTAGCGTTGGCGCGCGGCGAGACCAAGTTCAACCAAGCAGCGGATCGGGTCTGTCACCTGTAGCACAGGGAAGTTTTTGGGCAGCCTGTCCGCGATGCGCGCGTCGCTTACCAAAGCGCCAGCCAGTCTGGTTGCGTTTGCCTCAATAACTGAATGTCGGTCAAAGTTCCGGGCTGGCGGGCGGCTTTGTTCGTGGCGGTAACGGTCCCATGAGTCATGGCCCACGAACAGGGTAGGGCCGGGCACCATGCCAATATGCTTTGCGCCCGCGACAACCGATTTCACATACCATCCTTCGGGCGGTTCGACGATCCATTTGCCTTGAGTGACGGCGGCGAGCTGTGCGGCCGTCCAGGTATGGTCGGATTCGCACTCGTTTATCACATCGGGAAATGATGTGCGGTAGGTCGGTGCCGGATCCTTCCCGGGTACCGCCAGCTTAATCGTGACCGGCAGTTTCAGCCGCGTCGAAGCCCACCCGTCTGATACCAGTCGTATCGCTATCTGCAGATCAACGTTCTCCCAATCTTTAAGGTAGGGCGGGCGCAGACCGTAAAAATCGCGATAAATGACACCCGGTTCCCAGCGCGAGGTGGGCATCATCCAGTCACAGGGGTCGTGATCCATTGCCTCGCCCCATGGACGCATGGCAGATTCGCGCAGGGGTGTGGCCTGGATGTCTATGCGAAGGTCTTCTTGCACGGGCGCACGGCTTTGCCAGAAGGTTTCCACCCACAGCATGCGGCGGTGTGCAATCGTCTGCGGCGTTACCCGAAACCCTAGCAGTGTGAGCGGCCCAAGCTCACACGGCTCCATCCGGGCGTCTTCCGGAACTAGGTCAACGCTGTAGCGCATTGCGTGGGAAGCCAGGAAATCGCGCGCGCGTGTCGCTATGTCTGGGTCGGGCCATACACGTGGCGACGGCACCAGGGAGGTGTAATTACGAGCGGGAGGGGTAAGGCTCAGGCAGGCCTGCCCTGCCGTATTTATTGATATGGCGGTGCCCAGGGCCGCGCAGCTTTGTGCAAAGTCCTCGCTTGCGCTGCGAGCCTCGTCGCCGCTCAGTTGTGTGGTCTGCCCGAACCCGACGCTAACAGGCGCGAAGGATAATTCTCTGACGCCCGTGTGGTCGCATACCAGGCGAAATACGCCGCTTCTGCGGGGATCCCTTCGTATCGAATCGAACAGCAAGTCGCCGGCGTCGTAAATGATCGGCCTGTTCTTGTGAATCTCGATGCCCTGAACTATATGCGCCGATGCGCCAAGCACGGCGTCAGCGCCCGCTTCTATCAGTGCATGGGCCGCTGCGCGTTGGGCAGCGCTGGGTTCGCGGGAAAAGTTGACGCCCCAATGCACGGCAACGAATACAAGATGTGCCTGCGTGCGAACGGCCTTGATGCGCGGCGCGAATTCGGCAAACCAGTCTGCAGGGTTGTCGAGTGAGAGGTAGGCGTTGCCTGGCGTTTCGGCAGCGGCTGCAAACCGATGCTGTGTGGCGTCGACCGAAAAAACGGCAATATTGAGGTTGCCTGCGAGGCGCAGGGCGGCCGTGAAGGCGGCTTCGCGGTTGACCCCCGTGCCAGCGTGGGCGATGCCGGCCGCGTTCAGCCATTCGCCCTGTTCCAGCAACGCCTGTTGGCCGTAATCGCCACTATGGTTGTTTGCGGTGGTGACGACATCGACTCCCGCATCCAGCAGGACTTTCAACATCTCGGGGCGCGCCCGATAGTAATAAGGGCCGCCCTCGCCTTTGCGCACGCCCTGTTCGCCCTGCGTCGCTACCACGCACTCCAAATTGACGATCGCCAGATCTGCCTCTTTAAGGGCGGGGATGCTCAATACATTCTCTGCGCCCAGCGTTGCCGTTCGGTAGTGCTGCCGGCGCCCGAGATTCACGTCGCCACCCCACGCGATAA
>CAZONP010000384.1:0-2046 GCA_964581155.1 uncultured Candidimonas sp.
ATCGACTTCAATTTCGCCATGACGCGACAAGGCCAATGTGCCCTTAAGCCATTCGGTATTGGGAACCAGGCCAATTTGCACAAAGACGCCTTCAAGCTCGATTTTGCGAAGCTCGCCCGACACCCTGTCTTTATACGACAGGCCGTTGACCTTCTTGCCATCGCCGTGCACTTCAGTGGTTTGAGCCGAGGTGATGACCTTGACGTTGGGCATGCTGAGCAGTTTGCGCTGCAATACCGCATCGGCACGCAACATGTCGCCAAACTCGATAAGCGTTACATGCTTGACCAGCCCCGCCAGATCGATGGCGGCTTCCACGCCGGAGTTACCACCGCCGATCACGGCAACGCTTTTCCCTTTGAACAGCGGGCCGTCGCAGTGCGGGCAGTACGCCACACCGGCGTTGCGATACTCGCGTTCGCCGGGAACATTGATTTCACGCCAGCGCGCGCCCGTCGCCAAAATGACCGACTTGCTCTTCAGGACGCCGCCATTGGCCAGCGTCACTTCAATGACCTTGCCCGGGGTAAGCGACGCGGCTTCCTGAAGGTTCATGATGTCGACATCGTAGGCTTTGACGTGCTCTTCCAACGCCATGGCAAATTTTGGACCTTCGGTTTCCTTCACGGAAATGAAGTTCTCGATAGCCATGGTGTCAAGCACTTGGCCGCCGAAGCGCTGCGCCACGACGCCGGTACGTATGCCTTTGCGCGCTGCGTAGACAGCCGCTGCGGCACCGGCCGGGCCGCCGCCGACGATAAGCACGTCGTACACGTCCTTGGCGGACATCTCTTCGGCCTTGCGTGCCGCCGCGCCAGTGTCCAGCCTGGACAAGATTTCCTCGACGCTCGAGCGACCCTGGCCGAAGACTTCGCCATTCAGGAACATGGTGGGCACCGACATGATTTGCCGCGCGTCGACTTCATTCTGATACAGGGCGCCATCGATAGCCACGTGCTTGATGCGCGGGTTGATGATGGACATGGTGTTCAACGCCTGCACGACGTCGGGGCAGTTCTGGCATGACAGCGAGAAATACGTTTCGAACGCGTAATCGCCATCCAGATTGCGGATTTGCTCGACGACCGCGTCGTCCAGCTTTATTGGGTGCCCGCCCACTTGCAGCAGCGCCAGCACGAGCGACGTGAATTCGTGGCCCATGGGAATACCCGCGAACCGCACACTGATGTCGGTTCCTGGACGGTTGATGCTGAAAGACGGCTTGCGGGTGTCGCTGTCGTTACGCTCTGTCAGGGTGATGCGATCAGACATCAGTTCGATTTCCTGCAGCAGTTCGCGCAGTTCGCCCGATTTGGCGCTGTCGTCAAGGCAGGCCACGATCTCGATAGGCAGCGAGATCATTTCCATATAGGATTTCAACTGAGTTTTGATATTTGCATCTAACATAACGTGTCGACCTTCTTGATAAGAGGATTCGGGTGGCCGCATCCGGACGCGTGGCCCGGATGGGCGTATTCACATACTTGCCGGCTTATCGAAGCCGAACACTAAAGCTACAGCCTTAGATCTTGCCAACCAGGTCCAGCGAAGGAGTCAGGGTCTTGGCGCCTTCTTCCCACTTGGCGGGGCATACTTCACCGGGGTGAGCGGCAATGTACTGAGCCGCCTTGACCTTGCGCAGCAATTCGGAAGCAACGCGGCCAATGCCGTTGTCGTGCACTTCCATGACCTTGATCTGGCCTTCGGGATTCACCACGAACGTGCCACGCAGCGCCATGCCTTCTTCTTCGATCAACACTTCGAAGTTCCTGGCCAACAGGTGGGTAGGATCGGCAATCATCGGGTACGTAACTTTGCCAATGGCTTCCGAAGTGTCGTGCCATGCCTTGTGCGAAAAATGCGAATCGGTCGAAACGCTGTAGATCTCGGCACCGATTTTCTTGAATTCTGCATGCTGCTCAGCCAAGTCTTCCAATTCGGTTGGGCACACAAACGTAAAGTCGGCGGGGTAGAAAACAAATACAGACCATTTGCCGGCCACGGATTCATTGCTGACGTCGACGAATTTGCCGTTATGGAATGCGG
>CAZONP010000385.1:0-2042 GCA_964581155.1 uncultured Candidimonas sp.
GGCGCTTACCGCTGGGTCAGCGGCATTGTTGCCGAGCGCGCCTCCGATTCCTTGATGTCTGACTGGATCGCAGCTCGCCAGGAAGAGGGCAAAACCGTTACTGTCCTGGCAACGCCCGCACGTGTGCTGGCATTATTTGCGGTAGCCGACGGACTGCGCGCGTCGAGCCGCGAGGCCATTGCGACCTTGCACGCCATGGGGGTGCGCACGGCCATGCTATCCGGAGACAACGCCACTACTGCTCGCAGCATAGCCGCGCAAGTGGGCATAGCCAGCGTGCAGGCCGACCTGCTGCCAGGTGATAAGCTGGACATCATCACGCGGTACGCCAGCGACGGTGTCGTGGGCATGGTGGGTGACGGCATCAACGATGCCCCCGCGCTGGCGCGGGCCGACATTGGATTTGCCATGGGTGCCATGGGCAGCGATACCGCCATCGAGACCGCGGATGTTGCATTAATGGATGATGACTTGCGCAAAATACCGCGCTTTATTCAATTGTCAAAGGCGACACACGCCATTCTGGTGCAGAATATCACCCTAGCCCTGGGGATTAAGCTGGTGTTTTTCATTTTGACGCTGGCCGGCCTCGGCACCATGTGGATGGCGGTGTTTGCCGACGTGGGTGCCAGTCTTCTGGTCATAGGCAACAGCTTGCGGCTGTTGCGCAAATAATAATAGATTTGCCATATTGGAATAACGATGTTCGCAATTGTTGATGCCTACCGTGCCGGCCTGCTGGGTCGCGCACACTGGCTGCCTAATATCATCGCGGGTTTGATCGTAGGGGTTGTGGCCCTTCCGCTGGCCATGGCGTTTGCCATCGCCTCCGGCGTCAAGCCGGAACAAGGCATTTACACCGCCATCATCGCCGGCGTCGTCGTGTCGCTCTTTGGCGGCAGCCGTGTGCAGATCGCGGGGCCGACGGGCGCTTTTATCGTGATACTGGCGGCTATCGTCGCCGAACACGGAATCGGCGGGCTGCAAATAGCCACTTTCATGGCGGGCATCATTCTGTTCTGCTTCGGCGTGGCCAGATTGGGCGCTGTCATCAAATTCATACCGGCCCCGGTCATCGTCGGCTTCACCGCCGGTATCGGCGTCGTTATCTGGGTAGGGCAGTGGAAAGACTTCTTCGGGCTGCCCGCTGTCCAGGGCGAACATTTTCATCAAAAGCTGTGGCAACTGCTCCAAGTCTTGCCGCAGTTCGACTGGGCCACCACCATTCTGGCCCTGATCGCCCTGGCGCTCGTCATTTTCACATCGCGCGTTCCGCGCTTCGCCCGTGTGCCCGGGCCGCTCGTGGCGTTGGTGGTGGTCACCATCATCCAGGCCATTTTTGGCTTCGAAAGCGTGGCAACCATAGGCAGCACCTATGGTGAAATACCGCGCGGCCTGCCCTCGTGGGAATGGCCGGAAATTACGCTTTCACGCCTGGTTGTACTGATCGGGCCGGCATTCGCCATTGCCATGCTGGGAGCCATCGAATCCCTGCTGTCGGCGGTCGTGGCCGATGGCATGTCCGGCACGCGCCATAACTCCAATCAAGAGCTCGTGGGCCAGGGCCTGGCCAATATTGTGTCGCCGCTCTTTGGCGGTATTGCGGCCACGGGGGCTATTGCACGCACCGCCACGAATATCCGCAACGGCGGCACGAGCCCTATTGCCGGCATCGTCCACGCGGCAACCCTGGTCGTAGTGCTGATGTTTCTTGCGCCCCTGGCGGCAAATATTCCCCTGGCCTGCCTGGCCGCCATTCTATTCATCGTGGCCTGGAATATGAGCGAGCTGCGCCATGTGTTCAAGATGATAAAGCGGGCGCCACGTGCCGACGTTGTCATCCTGCTCGTTACCTTCGCCCTGACTGTGTTCGCCGATCTGGTGGTTGCCGTGAATATCGGCGTGGTGCTTGCCATGTTGCACTTCATGCGGCGCATGGCGGAAAGCGTCGTGGTGCGCATGCAAAACGGCGTTTCACTCGATAAGGAATTGTCGCAGGAAGGCTTTACCCATTTGCCCGAGGGCGTCCTGGTATACGCCGT
>CAZONP010000386.1:0-2041 GCA_964581155.1 uncultured Candidimonas sp.
ACGATTTCAGATGTGAGTCGCAATGGCATGTTGAACGTGGCGGGTATCCTGCGCCGCTCCAGCAATATCGGCATGACGATGCTGTCCGAGCGCCTGACCTCGCAGGAAATGTGGAACAAGTTTAATCAGCTGGGGTTTGGGCGCGCGCCGCAAGCCAATTTCCCTGGTGTCGCATCGGGCCGCTTGCGGCCTTGGGAGCGGTGGCGTCCAATCGAGCGCGCCACCATGTCTTATGGGTATGGCATGTCGGTTTCGCTCTTGCAGATGGCCCATGCCTACACGGCATTCGCGCGCAATGGCGACATGGTGTCCATGACCTTGCTGAAACGCGAGGGTAAACCAACGAGCGTCCAGGCCTATTCGTCGGAGGTCGCGGGTCAGGTCCGGGCGATGCTGGAAGCGGCGGCCGGGCCGGATGGCGCCAAACTGGCTCAGGTTCAGGGTTATCGGGTCGCCGGAAAGAGCGGCACGGCGAGAAAGATAGTGGATGGCAAATACAGCATGACGCAATACAGAAGCTCTTTCGTGGGCTTCGCGCCCGTGTCCAACCCCCGCGTCGTGGTTGCGGTGATGCTCGACGAGCCGCATGCCGGCGCGTATTACGGCGGCCGTGTGGCTGCGCCGATATTCGCCGATATTGTGGCCGGCAGCTTGCGGCGCATGGGGGTGCAGCCGGATGCACCCATTGATTCATTAGTGGCTACGGGTCCCAAAGCGGAGCGCGCTCAATGATCGCAAGTGATGTCATTTCCTGGTTGAACCAGCATGTGGAGCGTGCGGCGCACCTGTGTCTGGATTCGCGCCAGCTTCACGCCGGCGACGTATTTTTTGCGTGCCCCGGCGTTGCCGGAGATGGTCGCGCCTACATACAGCAGGCTATCGAGCAAGGCGCCGCAGCGGTCGTCGTGCACCATCAAGGCGACGATGTGCCGGAGGCGGGGAATGCCGTGCCCACCCTGCATGTTGGCGCGTTGCCCGGTATGCTGGGGCAGATCGGCCACCTTTGGTATGGGGAACCGTCGCTTTCGGTGGCGGTTATCGCCGTCACGGGAACCAATGGCAAGACAACAAGCACTCAGTGGATAGCCGCCGCGTTGAATGCCCAAGGCGTGTCCTGCGGCACGATTGGCACGCTGGGCATCACGCTGCCGGGTTGCCCCAACATCGGGTCGGCATTGACCACACCTGACGTTTTAACAATGCATCGCAGCTTGGCGGCCATGCGCGATTCGGGCGCGACTGTCGTCGCGCTCGAGGCATCGTCCATAGGCATTGCGCAAGGCCGGCTGGACCATGTGCATATTGACACGGCCGCCTTTACGAACTTGACGCACGACCACCTGGACTTCCACGGCACGCTCGAAAACTATGGGCGCGCCAAGTCCTCGCTGTTCGAATGGCCGGGTCTGCGAAGCGCCATCATCAATGCGGATGATTCGGCCGGCGTGCGACTGCTTGATTCCATTGCGGCGCCAAATGTGCTTGCGTATTCGCTACGGCGTGACGAGCGGGCTGCCATCCAGGCGCAAGACATACAAACGGGCACGTATGGGCTGGTATTCACCTTGCGTACCCGGGAGGGATCGGCGCAACTTCTTACGCGGCTGGTCGGCGAACACAATGTATCCAATTTGCTCCTCGTCGCCGCCGTGCTCGAGGATCTGGGTTGGGATTTGTCGACCATCGCCCGAGTCTTGTCTTCACTCCCTCCGGTCGAAGGCCGACTTCAAATAGTTGAGCCGCTGCAAGCCCCTGGGCAAGCACCTGCGCCTTTGGTCGTGGTGGATTATGCGCACACGCCGGACGCACTGGAGCGTGCATTGATTGCTCTGCGCGAGATGGCTTGCGCGCGCGGGGGACGCCTGATATGCGTGTTCGGTTGCGGCGGTAGCCGCGACAGCAGCAAGCGCCCCATCATGGGCCGCCTTGCCGCGAACCTGGCCGATAGTGTGATGCTGACCAGCGACAACCCGCGTTCAGAAGACCCGCAAGCCATCATCGACGAGATCTCCGCCGGAATGTCGCCATCCCCGCGCATCGA
>CAZONP010000387.1:0-2036 GCA_964581155.1 uncultured Candidimonas sp.
TTTTCCGAGCATTTCGCCCGATGCGATACGGAATAGGAGTGCGTAGCCAATTTGACCGGCTGCGCCGGTGACGGCGACACGCATGGCGGGTTTGGACATGAACAATCTCCGGTAGATGTTAAGTGGGGGAAATACTGATAGGTGACAGTGTAAATCGTGTCAAGCCGTAGCCCGCTAGCGTAGCGAAATTTAAGGGCCTCGTCAATTGTCTTATATCTTATATAAGACAGAAGAGTGTTAGACAGAACCCCCTAAAGCGTGCGAAAATGCTGCTCGTTGCCCGATGTTTTTCCTATCGTTGCTATTTTACCGAGCCAATACGCCGCATGTCCGACATTTCCCTTCCTGATCGAGGCCCAGCGCCTGATCGTTCTGCCAGCAGCGCGGCGTTCAGTCCGTTGTATCAGCAGATCAAGGGCTTGCTGCTCCAAAGCCTGGATCGCGGCGAATGGAAGCCTGGCGAAGTCATACCAAGCGAATTCGAATTGGCGGCCCGATTCCAGGTAAGCCAGGGAACAGTGCGCAAGGCCATCGACGAACTCGCGGCCGACAATCTTCTGCTTCGTCGACAGGGCAAGGGCACGTTTGTTGCAACCCACCACGAACCCCGGGTGCGTTTCCGTTTTCTTCGTCTGGCCCCCGACGACGGCAAGCAGGCCGTGTCGGGTAGCCAGGTGCTGGAATGCCGCCGCGTAAAATGTCCGGCTGACATCGCCGCGCTGCTTGAATTGCGTACAGGCGAAATGGTGGTCAGTATGCGCCGGGTATTGTCTTTCGACCAGACGCCAACCATCCTCGACGAAATATGGTTGCCGGGGGCGGTGTTCAAGGGCCTGACGGCCGAGTCGCTGGGGCGCTATCGCGGCCCGTTGTATGGCTTGTTCGAGTCCGAATTCGGCGTAAGCATGGTGCGTGCCGATGAAAAGATCAAAGCGGTCGTGGCCACCGCCGACAATGCCGCATTGTTGAAGGTCGACCTGGCCAGTCCATTGCTTCAAGTCGAGCGCGTGTCTTTCACGTATGGCGACAGACCCATGGAAGTCCGTAGAGGCTTATATGTAACAGAAAAATACCATTATCGAAACAGCTTGAATTAGTTAGGTATTTCCGCCCATTTGATGCTATGGGCATAAATAGGCGAAAATACCGGTAGCGCTTTGCAATAAATTATTTGTTTTAACTTCGAGGCCGTCATGTCCGATTCAGCTTCAAAGCCCCGTCCGCAGTTTCGCAATTTAAGCATTCTGCAGATCATGAGCTATCGCCTGCCCTTGGCAGCGAAAACATCAATACTGCACCGCATCAGCGGGCTTTTATTGTTCATCTGTCTACCGTTGGTCATACTTCCATTGTTCTCGCTCAGCGTGAGCTCGCCGGAAAGCTATGCCAGCATCCAGAGCTGGGTCGCAAACCCGTTTACCAAGCTTGTCATGCTGGTCCTCATCTGGGGCTACCTGCACCATTTCTGTGCGGGCATACGCTACCTTACGCTCGATCTGCATATGGGCAACGACAAGCACACCGGGGCGAAAACCGCCGGCGTGGTGTTGGGGGTCAGCTTGGCGCTGACCGTGATCTTCGGTCTTAAACTGTTTGGGGTGTGGTAATGGCAACTCAAGAACGTCTCGGCACACAGCGCTTGGTCGTCGGCGCACATTACGGCACCATTGACTTCATTGTTCAGCGCGTCACGGCCGTCATCATGGCCATCTACACGCTGGTGCTGTTTCTCGGCATTATTTTCACGTCGGACATGAATTTCGAAAGCTGGCGCGGTCTGTTCACCTTCACGGTCGGCGCCTTGCCGGTGGGCCAGCTTCTGGCCACACTGGCATTTCTTTCGGTCGCCTGGCATGCCTGGATCGGCGTGCGCGATATCTGGATGGACTACGTCCGTTCCGCCGGACTTCGTTTATTCCTGCAGGCGCTGACCATTTTGTGGCTGGTGGGCGCTATTGTGTTTTTCGCCAAAATTCTCTGGAGCTTATAAGCCGTGGCTGCTGTTAAAAATTCCTTACCACGCCGCCAGTTTGATG
>CAZONP010000388.1:0-2025 GCA_964581155.1 uncultured Candidimonas sp.
GATGACGCTCCAGGTGTAGAGCGCGCCGTCGTACGTTTGGCCGTCGAGCACCTGCAGCAGCACGATGACCGACCCAATGAACGAGATCAGGACCGAGGCGATGGTGATCAGGTGCGAACCGCGCCGGCTGACGAAGCGCCCCAGAAACCCGGTGCCGAATAATCCGGCAAGCAAGGCACCCGCCAGGGGCGCAAGGGCAATCAATAAGTAAAGACTAGTTGAATTCATAGTGTGCAGTTCCATCAACCCTTGAGCTGGTCAAGTTCTTCAACATTGATCGTATTCAGGTTGCGGAACAGCAACACCAAGATCGCCAGGCCGATGGCGGCTTCAGCAGCGGCCACGGTAAGAATGAAAAAGACGAAGACCTGACCGGCGGTATCGCCGAACCAGGAAGAAAACGCGACGAAGTTCATGTTGGCCGCCAGCAGCATAAGCTCGATGGACATCAACAGAATGATCAGGTTGCGCCGATTCAGGAAGAAGCCAAAGATGCCGATGGCGAACAGAATGGCGCCGAGTATCAGGTAGTGTGCAAGCGTCAACGTCATTTCGTGTCCCCGTGGGCTGGATCGGCCGATGGGGCCGCTTCGGTTTGCGATGGAATACTGACCATGCGCAGGCGGTCGCGCGAGCGCACCCTTACCTGCTCGGACGGATTGGTGATCTTGGTGTCCGTACGGCGGCGCAGCGTAAGCGCAATGGCGGAGATCATGCCCACCAACAGGATGACACCGCCAATCTGCACGGCGAACACGTAGTCCGTATACATGGCCACGCCCAGCGCGTGCGTATTGTTGTAGTCGTCGGCAACGGGCGCCTGCGGACCAGATTCGAACCACGTCTTGGCCAGCACGAACGCCATTTCCAGCACCATGATCAGTCCGATCAGCAGGCCCAGCGGCAAATACGTCTTAAGACCCGTACGCAAGGCCTCGGTGCGCACGTCGAGCATCATGACGACGAACAGGAAAAGCACCATGACGGCGCCCACATAAACCACCACCAGCAACAGGGCAAGGAATTCAGCACCCAGCAGCATCCAGATCATGGATGCGGTGAAGAAGGTGAGAATAAGGTGAAGCACGCCCGTGACGGGGCTAGTGGCGGTAATGACGCGAAATGCCGCCACGACCAGCACCAGCGACAACACGTCAAACAAAACAGTAGTAAAAGTCATGAGTGTCGGATCCGGGCATCAACGATAAGGGGCGTCTTCGGAACGACGGCGGGCAATTTCAGGTTCGTAGCGATCACCGATCGCCAGCAGCATGTCTTTGGTGTAGTACAAGTCGCCGCGCTTCTCGCCGTGGTATTCCGAAATATGCGTCTCGACGATGGAGTCGACGGGGCAGCTTTCTTCACAGAAGCCACAGAAAATGCACTTGGCCAGGTCGATGTCGTAACGCGTCGTGCGGCGGGTGCCGTCTTCGCGCTCTTCGGATTCGATGGAAATGGCCAACGCCGGACAAACCGCTTCACACAGCTTGCAGGCAATGCACCGCTCTTCCCCATTCGGGTAACGGCGCAAGGCGTGCAGCCCGCGGAACCGCGCCGACGCAGGCGTCTTTTCCTGCGGGTAGCGCAGGGTCACCTTGCGCTTGAAGAAGTACTTGCCGGTCAGGCGCATACCCTTGAGCATCTCGGACAGCATAAGGCTGCCGAAGAAATCTTTGATAGCTTCCATAATCTTGTCCCTGTTTCCTATTGCCAGATATTCCAGGGCGTCTGCATCCAGATCGCCACGACCAGCAACCAGATGCCTGTAAGCGGAATGAACACTTTCCAGCCCAGACGCATGATTTGATCGTAGCGGTACCGTGGGAACGTCGCCCGGAACCATATAAACATTGAAACGACACAAAATGTCTTGATGCCCAGCCACAGCCAGCCGGGAATCCAGGTGAGTGGCGCGATTTCCAGTGGGGGCATCCATCCGCCAAGGAACATGATGGAGGCAATGGCCGACAACAGGATCATGTTGGCGTATTCGCCAAGAAAGAATAGCGCGAAGCCCATGCCCGA
>CAZONP010000389.1:0-2016 GCA_964581155.1 uncultured Candidimonas sp.
AGCAGCGCTATCCGGAACGCTACCAAGACGCCGGCATTGCCGAACAGCATGCCGTGACGTTCGCCGCCGGCCTGGCATGCGAAGGGCAGAAGCCCGTCGTTGCCATTTACTCGACCTTTTTGCAGCGGGGTTATGATCAACTCATTCACGACGTTGCACTGCAAAATCTGGATGTCACTTTCGCGCTGGATCGCGCTGGGATCGTGGGTGCCGACGGCGCGACGCATGCAGGCAATTTCGATATTGCCTTCCTGCGTTGCATACCAAATATGGTAGTTGCAACGCCTTCCGACGAGAATGAGGCTCGGTATTTGCTCAACACCTGTTATCAACATCCCGGACCCGCTTCAGTGCGTTATCCACGTGGCGCCGGTTGCGGCGCGGCAGTGACAGCGGGTCTCGATACCGTCCAGATCGGCAAGGCCGTCGTAAGGCGTGAAGGCAAGCGCCTGGCCATTCTTGCTTTCGGTACATTGCTGCATGACGCTCTGCAGGCGGCGCAGGAATTCGATGCAACGGTAGTCGACATGCGTTTCGTCAAGCCGCTGGATGAAGTGTTGCTGCAGTCGTTGGCCGCCACTCACGACGCATTCGTCACTGTGGAAGAAGCGTCCGTCATGGGCGGAGCCGGCAGTGCCGTCCTGGAAGCGTTCAGCCGGTTGGGTATCGAGCGCCCGGTGCTATTGTTGGGCTTGCCGGATCGCTTTATCGATCACGGAGAGCAGTCGGCTATTCTTAGTGAGCTGGGTCTGGACGCGCCGGGCATTTCCGCATCCATCCATCAGCGGTTTAGTTCAATTGTCGGAACCTCGACGCATACACATAAATTGGTGTCGGGTGCAAACTAACCACCTAACCCCTACAGGCCGTTACCATGAATATCCTGATTGATCCGGCCATCGCAATGCCGGACGTGCAGAGCAGCGGCGATACTCGCCACATTGCCATTGACCGTGTCGGCGTACGCGGGGTGCGTCACCCCATGTTAGTGGAGGGCGGCGACGGTGCTGCTTTGCCCACGGTAGCCACCTGGGAACTCACCGTGGCGCTGCCTGCGCACGAAAAGGGCACGCACATGTCCCGGTTCGTCGCCTTGCTCGAACAGTATCGCCGCACGCCCATGACGCCCTTGCTGTTTTGCGGCATGGGAACCGATATGCTGGCACTTCTGAACGCAGGCAGGGGCGACATGTCCGCCTCTTTTGCCTATTTCATGAACAAGATCGCGCCCGTATCGGCCGTAGCCAGTCTCATGGACTATGAAGTCAAATGGACGGCCCACGTGGCGGCCGGTACGGCTACGTCGTTCCAGGTATCCGTGCTTGTGCCGGTCACCAGTCTCTGCCCGTGTTCCAAGGCTATTTCGGAATACGGTGCCCATAACCAGCGATCTCATGTCACCGTGGCGGCCGTGTTCAGCGATCCGGAACAGGTCGATATCGAGGCATTGATACGTGCTGTGGAACACGAGGCGTCGTGCGAGCTATGGGGCCTGCTCAAGCGGGCCGACGAAAAGTACGTTACCGAACGCGCTTACGACAATCCCAAATTCGTCGAAGACCTGGTGCGCGATGTGGCAAGACATCTGCAAGGCGTCCCGGGTGTGGGGCAGTTTCGTGTCGAGGCCGAAAATTTCGAATCCATACACAATCATTCGGCCTACGCAGTCGTCGAGAGTGCGGGTTTTCATCAGGCTCAGGGCGGATTGCCACGGGTGTAACGCTGCGTCACAGGCCTTGCCGGGTATTTTTGCTGGAAAAATGCTAGAATACCTGGTTGTTTCTTGCTCGACTCATGCATTGATGGGCGGGCTGTCCCTTTTGCCAAGTATTCACACATTGTGAATCCCGTAAAAGATATCCACAAGGAGTGTAGTTCATGCGTCACTACGAAGTAGTGTTTATCGTGCATCCCGATCAAAGCGAGCAAGTGCCCGCCATGATCGAGCGCTATTCAGCTGTCGTTACCAGCAATGGTGGTCAAATCCACCGCCTGGAAGACTGGGGTCGCCGCCAA
>CAZONP010000390.1:0-2014 GCA_964581155.1 uncultured Candidimonas sp.
ACGTCCAGCACGGGTTCGTTTTGCATGACGCGCCGGCGGGCTTCGGTGGCAATGGCGTGGCCTTGTGCAATGGTCAGCGTGCCGTCCATTTCCAGGTCCACTTCAACCCAGATCATGTCGCCCAGCTTGCGCGTCTTCATGCCATGAATACCATGCACGCCGGGGGTGGACAGCAGGTAGCCGCGAATGCGGGCTTCGGTTTCGTCGTCGACTGCCTGGTCCATCAAGTCGTTGAACGAGCCGAAGAAAAACTTCCAGCCCATGCGCATGATCATCAGGCCCACGATCAGGGCCGCCAGCGGGTCGGCCAGCGGGAAGCCCACGATATTGGCCAGAATGCCCACGGCCACAACCAGCGACGACGCCGCATCGGAGCGCGCATGCCAGGCGTTGGCCGCCAGCATGGACGAGCGCACGCGCTTGGCCACGCGCAGCAGGTAGCGGAACAAGCCTTCCTTGAACACCAGGGCCAGCAGGGCGGCACCCAGGGCTGCGATATGGACTTGCGGAATGGCGTCGGGGTTTTGCAGCTTGGTGAAGCTATTCCATAGCATCCCTATGCCGACCGACAACAGCAAGGCGCCGATGATTAGTGACGCTGCGGTCTCGAAGCGACGGTGGCCGTAAGGGTGGCCGGCATCGGGTGGCGTCAGGCTGTGCTTGTTCGCCACCAGCACGACGCCGTCGGACACCAGGTCGGACAGCGAATGGATGGCATCGGCCACCAGTGCCGTGGACTGGGCAAAAATGCCTATCACCAGCTGGATGACGGTCAGCACGATGTTCACCACCACACTGACCATCGTGCTGAAGTGGCCGGCGCTCTGGCGGTCGGGGCTCAGTATGGGGCTCATGCGGGCCCCGTCAGCCTATCCGCATGCCGGGCTGGGCGCCAGGCCAGGGTTCAAGAATGTATATGCCTGAATCGACCTTGTCGTCGTCGTGGCTGGCGGCCAGCACCATGCCCTCGGAGATGCCGAAACGCATCTTGCGCGGCGCCAGGTTGGCGACCAGTACGGTCAGCTTATCGACCAGGTCGGCCGGGGCGTAGCACGATTTAATGCCGGAAAATACTTGGCGGTGACGGCCTTCGCCCGCGTCGAGCGTCAGGCGCAGCAGCTTGTCGGACCCGTCGACCGCCACGCAGTCAACAATGCGCGCAATGCGCAAGTCGACCTTGCCGAAGTCCTTGATGTCGATAGGGTCGGCAATGGCTTGGCCGCCGGGAAGCACAACAGGAGCCGCCGGCGGCTCGAACAAGTCATCCAGCATGGCCGGGTCGACGCGTTGCATCAAGTGCTTGAACGGTTCGATCCGGTTGGGCAGTTTGGCGGCGTCGTCCCAGACGAAAGAGCGGTCGGCGCCGAAAAGTTCGTGCGCCACCCGGTCGACCAGCACAGGCAAGACGGCGCCCAGCATGACCGACAAGGCCTTGAAGCCGGCCAGCGCCCGCGAACATATGTCTTGCAAGGCGGCTTTCTGCGCGTCGTCGGCGGTGGCAATGCCTTTGGCCAACACCCAGGGCTGGGCGGTGTCGAAGGCCTGGTTGATCAGGTCGGCATGCGCCATGATCTGGCGTATGGCGCGGCCATATTCGCGCGCTTCAAAGTCGGCACGGACCCGCTCGGCCACTTCCGACAATTCCGCCTGCAAAGCCTGCGTGTCACCCAGATAGGCCAATTGGCCATTGAAGTGTTTGCTGATGAAGTTGGCCGCGCGGCTGGCGATATTGACGTACTTGCCGATCAGGTCGCTATTCACCCGGGCGACGAAGTCGTCGGGGTTGAAATCCAGGTCTTCCACATGCGAATTCAGCTTGGCGGCAATGTAGTAGCGCATCCACTCGGGGTTCATGCCCAGGTCCAGGTAGCGCAAGGGCGATATCCCCGTGCCCCGGCTCTTGGACATTTTCTCGCCGCTGACGGTGATGAAACCATGCACGTGCAGACCATCAGGCGTTTTCAGGTTCGAAAACTTCAGCAGGGCGGGCCAGAACAAGGCGGGGAAGTACACG
>CAZONP010000391.1:0-2006 GCA_964581155.1 uncultured Candidimonas sp.
ATGCCGCCGAAGAGGGTGTTTTCGAAGGCTAGACCGTTACTTCCCTATGCAGAAGGATTTTTTAAGACTTATCTTATTGATTATAAATAATATTTTTTGATGTTCTTGGCGTACTTGGACCTATTCTTGGACCCAAAGTTGATGTGTGTCTCTTGATGGCTGTCCAAAGCGCGTTATGGATCATCTCTGCCGCCAGGCTTGCTGAAACAGGTGCAAATGGGTGTGCTATTGGCTGCATGATCAGCGCAGTCCCGCAACGCTTAGACTTGGCTATGTATTCATTATTGAGTATATTGAAGACACTAAGACCGCAAGGAGCTGACCATGCCCCGCACGAACACCACCACCATGACAGTGCGCCTCAGTGGCCCTCTGAGCGAATTCGTTGCCACAAATGTTGGCGAACAAGGCGACTACGAGAACGTCAGCGAGTATGTGCGCGACCTTATTCGTCGTGACAAGGAAACCAGGGAAGCGGCTGCATTCGAGCGGCTCAAGGCCGAACTCACCCACGCTTGGGCGGCGCCGGAGTCGTCATACAAGCCCTTGACGGCAGCAGACGTCATCGCGCGTAACCGGACCTGATTTCCGTCATGGTCAAGGCGCAGATACGCGTTCAGGAAGCCGCGTCCTGGCGGCTGGACGACATTTATCGCTATACGCAGGAGCGTTGGGGTGCGCAACAAGCCGAGCGCTACATCACGGGTCTGTTCCAGGCGTTCGAGGGTATTGCCACACACGAGACGGCATCCCGCGTCATTCCGGCTGAATTCGGTATAGATGGCTATTTCTTCCGTTATGAGCGGCATTTCGTCTATTGGCGCCGGCTCTCGAACGGCGACATCGGGATCGTGACCATCCTGCATGAAAAAATGCACCAGATTGGGCGCTTGCGGGAGGACTTTGGTCTTTGAGTCCGAGACTTGCGCTGAGGCTGGACTGAAGCCCGCTGATCACAAGATACAGAGAACTTACCATGAGTGAATACCAGTACTACGAGTTCGCGGCGATCGACAAGCCCTTGACCCGTACCGAAATGGTTGAGCTGTGTGCTGTTTCTACCCGGGCAGTCATTACCCCCAGCGGTTTCACCAATCATTACGAATGGGGCGGCCTCAAGGCCGATCCTGCTGATTGGATGCGGCGTTATTTCGATGCCTTTGTTTATTCAGCCAATTGGTGTAGTTGTCATCTATCGCTACGCGTGCCAAAGGCCGTTTTCCGCAAAACCGAGTTGGAGCCGTTCGCCCATCCGTTTGTACTGTCGATCGAAGCTACCGAGACACATTGGATTATTGGTTGGGCGCTGGAGGAAAGCGAAGACGATGACCGCTTTGCACAAGACGATGGCAGCGGTTGGATGCGCAGGCTGATTCCTTTGCGCGATGAGTTGATGCGCGGCGATTTGCGCCCCCTCTACCTGGGGTGGCTGGCCGTTGGCGAGGAGTTGCTCGACGACATGTTGGAGCCGGACGTTCCATCCGGCCTGACGGATCTGTCACCCGCACAGAAGGCATTGGCTGAGTTTCTGGAAATTGACCAAGATCTGCTTGAAGCCGCCAGCATGAACAGTGCCGCGGCCACTTCGTCGCACGACGAAACGCTGCCAATATCCACCTGGCTGGATACCTGGCAGACAATGCAGATGCAGGACGTGCTCAAGACAATTGCATTGGGCCGGGGCCAGGAGGCGGAACGCCAGGTAAAGTCGCGCTACGCGGCCTGGCTCAAGGCACAACGCTCGGCATCTTCGGGGGCTGCCCGACGCCAAGTGGCGGAACTGCGAGAACTGGCGCAATCGGCTGCCGCAACCAGGCAGGCTCGCGAAGCTCAGGCTCATGAAAAACGCGAGGCGGAACGGCGCCAGAAACGCGAGGCCGAATTACGCTGGATCATGGACTCGCCGGACAAATACTGGAAAGCGGCAAGTGAACAGGCATCTCGCGGCAGTGCATCCGGCTACGAAAAAACGGTCAGTCTGTTGAAGGTGCTTGCTGAAGGGTATG
>CAZONP010000392.1:0-2006 GCA_964581155.1 uncultured Candidimonas sp.
CCGAGCGCGTACTGCATCTTGCGATCGAGCCGGGTACGGACACTGCGCTTTTCAACGGCCTATTTACCTATGTGGTCGAGCAAGGGTGGATAGATAAACCGTTCATTGAGGAACATACGACTGGGTTCGATGCGGCAGCGGAGAGCAACCGCCTGTCGCTGGATGAGTGCAGCAAGGTCACTGGGGTGCCTGTCAATGACCTCAGGAAGGCGGCGGAATGGTCGTACAAACCTAAACAGACAGGCCATCGGCCACGCAGCATGCATGCATATGAGAAAGGGATCATCTGGGGTAACGATAATTACGTGATCCAGTCAGCATTGCTTGGCTTGGCTCTCGCCACCCACAATGTCGGACGCCGCGGTACCGGGTGTGTACGAATGGGCGGGCACCAGGAAGGCTACACGCGTCCGCCATACCCCGGACAATCAAAAATCTATATTGACCAGCAACTGATCCAGGGCAAGGGTCGCGTCATGACATGGTGGGGCTGCAACAACTTTCAGACCAGCAATAACGCCCAAGCCTTGCGGGAAGCGGTACTGAAGCGGTCGGCCATCGTGAAGGAGGCAATGCAAAAGGCACGTGGAGCTAGCACCGAGGAAATGGTCGATATCATTTACGAAGCGACCGAAAATGGTGGATTGTTCGTCGCGAGCATTAACCTTTATCCGACCAAGCTCGCCGAAGCTGCCCATCTGCTGCTGCCGGCGGCACACCCCGGAGAGATCAACCTGACGTCCATGAACGGCGAGCGGCGCATACGCTTATCCGAAAAGTTCATGGAGCCTCCGGGCTCAGCCATGGCCGATTGCCTCATTGCGGCAAAAATCGCCAATACGGTACGCGCGCTTTACGACAAAGAGGGCAACAGCGCGATGGTCGAGCGTTTCAATGGTTTTGACTGGGAGACCGAGGAAGACGCCTTCAATGATGGATTTCGACGCGCCGGACAACCCGGGGTGCCGAAAATCGATAGCCAAGGGGGTGACTCGGGCCATCTGGTTACCTATGAACGGCTGCGAGCCGCGGGTAATAATGGTGTACAGCTTCCCGTCAAGTCCTACACGGACGGCAAGCTGGTGGGCACAGAGATGCTTTACACCGATTCAAAGTTCGACACGGATGACGGGAAAGCTCACTTTTTACCCGCAGCCTGGAATGGTCTGCCCGATACCGTGTCCTCGCAAAAAGAAAAGTATAAATTTTGGCTCAACAACGGACGAAATAACGAGATATGGCAGACCGCTTACCACGATCAATACAATAGCTTTGCCCAGGAGCGCTATCCGATGGCTTACATCGAGATTCATCCGCAGGACTGCCAAGAGCTGGGCGTGGAGGCCAGCGATATCGTGGAGGTCTATAACGACTTCGGCTCCACGTATGCCATGGTTTATCCGGTCACGCAGATCAAACGCGGCCAGACCTTCATGATGTTCGGCTACGTCAATGGCATCCAGGGCGATGTGACTACGGACTGGACTGATCGTAATGTGATCCCTTATTACAAGGGAACGTGGGGCAACATCCGCAAGGCGGGCACCATCGATGAGTTCAAGAAATCAGTCAGCTTCAAGAACCGCCGGTTTACCATGCGCACCAAGCCCACCGCTTGAGCCCTGAGTATTGAAACAGCAAGGCGTGTCGGCTTTTGCTCGTAACCGCATAAAAATGGTGGAAAGGTTTGCTGCGGCGAACCTGCTCCTTGATATTGGACTTTAGCGCGATATTGCTTACGCCAACATGGCGCGGCCATTACAAAATTGTAATGTCCGCGCAATCTCTCTGACACCACCCAACAGCTACAGTGGATCCGTCGTTCGCACGGCACATGATTTTGGGCGCCTGATACATCGGCGAAGACGGTCGTTTGGCCAAAGAACTATCAGAGAGTATTAATGATGAAAAAGACCCTTTCCGTTTTGGCGTTGAGCCTACTTCCCGCCCTCGCACTAGCTGCGGGTGAGCATTCTGGTGGGCATCATGCGCCGGCGCATGGCATG
>CAZONP010000393.1:0-2004 GCA_964581155.1 uncultured Candidimonas sp.
TTTCTGTGCGACGTGGGCCTGGGCTATCTATCCCTCGACCGCCAGAGCCGAACGCTGTCGGGCGGTGAAGTCCAGCGCATCAACCTCACGACCGCGTTGGGCACGTCGTTGGTGAATACGCTTTTCGTGCTGGACGAACCGTCTATTGGCCTGCACCCGCGCGATATGCACCGGGTCGTCGAAGTCATGCACCGCTTGCGTGCCAACGGCAATACACTGGTCGTCGTCGAACACGACCCCCAGGTCATGATTGCCGCCGACCGCATCATCGACATCGGCCCAGGCCCCGGCGAGCGCGGCGGACAAATCGTTTTCGATGGCACGCCGCAAGCGTTGCGCAATGCCGGCACACTGACCGGAAACTACCTGGGCGGACGGCTGCGCGTGGAAGCGCCCCGCCCCATGCCTGTGGCACCCAATACGCCCCGCCTGGTGCTGGAAGGCGTCACGGCCAACAACCTGAAAAACGTGTCGGTCTCCATCCCCCTGGGCAGGCTGGTATGTATTACCGGGGTATCGGGTTCCGGCAAATCGACGCTCATCCAGGATGTCTTGTACCCAGCCATCCTCAAGCAGCAGGGAAGGCCCACCGAGGCGCCGGGAGAACACGCACATTTATTCGGCGTCGAACAACTGGCCGACGTCGTCATGGTCGATCAGACGCCAATAGGCAAGACGGCCAGATCGAACCCGGCCAGCTATGTAGGTGCCTTCGACGCCATACGCAAGCTGTTCGCGCAAGCACCCTTGGCGCGCGAGCGCGGCTACACCGCCGGAACCTTCAGTTTCAATACCGGCGATGGCCGTTGCCCCACCTGCGGCGGCACAGGTTTCGAACACGTGGAAATGCAATTCCTGTCCGATGTCTACCTGCGCTGCCCGGATTGCAACGGCAAGCGCTTCCGGCCAGAGGTTCTCGAAGTTAAAGTCGAACACCTGGGGCGTAGCGCCTCGATCGACCAAGTGCTCGAAATGACCATCACCGAAGCACTGGCGTTTTTCAGCGGCTTGCGCGATGTGCAATGGGGACTGGCGCCATTGGCTGACGTCGGGCTGGAGTATGTGCGGCTGGGCCAGCCGGTGCCTACGCTATCCGGGGGCGAGGCCCAGCGACTGAAGCTTGCCGGCCACTTGGCGACCGCGACTCGCAGCGGCATCTCGACCGCCAAAGTAGCCAAGAAAGGCAGCCTGTTCCTGTTCGACGAGCCCACGACCGGCTTGCACTTCGACGATGTGGCGCGCCTGATGCGGGCGTTTCGCAAGCTGTTGGCAGCAGGACACTCACTGCTCATCATCGAACATAATCTTGATGTGATCCGGGCCGCCGACTGGGTGATCGACCTTGGTCCCGAGGGCGGCGACCTTGGCGGGCAGGTGGTCGGCATCGGTACTCCGGAGGACCTTGCACGCAATCCTGACTCGCATACGGGACAGGCGCTGGCCGACTATACCAGCGCCATCGTCTATGAAGACAAGTCGCAGCAGGCCCGCCTTCTCGCCGAGCCGCTGCGGGCCTACGCGCCCGGCGCGAAGAGCATCGACATCGTGAATGCGCGTGAACACAATCTCAAAGGGATAAACGTCAGTATCCCGCGCGACACATTCACTGTCATCACCGGAGTTTCGGGATCGGGAAAATCCACACTGGCCTTCGACATTCTTTTCAACGAAGGGCAGCGGCGCTACCTTGAGTCATTGAATGCCTATGCACGAGCCATCGTGCAGCCTGCAGGGAAGCCTGACGTCGACGCGATCTATGGCATTCCACCCACTGTCGCCATCGAGCAGCGCACAAGCCGCGGAGGGCGCAAGTCGACCGTGGCGACCATGACGGAAATCCACCACTTTCTGCGCCTGCTCTATGTCAAGCTGGGCACGCAGATGTGCCCAACCTGCCGCGTGCCGGTCGAACCGCAAAAGCCCGAACAAATTGCCGCACAACTGATGCGCGACTATAAAGGCCGGCACATTGGCGTGCTGGCACCGCTTGTCAGTGCGCGCAAA
>CAZONP010000394.1:0-1989 GCA_964581155.1 uncultured Candidimonas sp.
GTGGTCACCGACACCATCCCGCTTTCCGAAAAAGGGCGGGCCTGCAAGAAAATACGCCAGTTGTCGTGCGCCTCGTTGCTGGGCGAAACCATATTGCGCATCTCGCATGCGGAATCGGTCAGCTCGCTGTTCGTCGACTAAAACCATACCGTTGTCCGCTGGTCGCGGCGGGCGACAGTCGCTCGCAGCATATGCTGCGCTTACCAACAGAGGCCCATCGGCCTCTTACCAAGTTTTTGGAGCATTTCCATGAAATTCAACGCCACTTTGCGTAGCGTCCAAGGTACGAGTGCGAGCCGCCGCCTGCGCCACGCCGGCCGTGTCCCCGCCATTGTCTACGGCGGCACCGCCGACGCAGCAAGCATCGAACTGGATCACAACGAGATCTATCATGCCTTGCGCAAAGAGTCCTTCCACGCATCCATCCTGTCGATGGAGCTGGACGGCAAGTCAGGTCAGCAAGTCTTGTTGCGCGCTGTGCAATGGCACCCGTACAAGCAGCAAGTCCTGCACGTGGACTTCCAACGCGTCGATGCATCGCAAACATTAACCACAAAAGTGCCGTTTCACTTCGTCAATGGCGATACATCGCCTGCCGTGAAACTCAGCGGTGCAATTATCAGCCATGTATTGACGGATCTGGAAGTGGTCTGCCTGCCCGCCAACTTGCCTCCTTTCATCGAGGTGGATCTGGGTGGCATGCTCGCCGAAACCGTGGTGCACTTGTCGTCCGTCAAGCTGCCCAAGGGCGTTGTGGCTGCCACGCGCATCAGCGACAGCGACTCGGACCCCGTTGTGGCTTCGGCTCACGTCAAGGCCGGTAGCGCCGCCGACGTTGCCGCTACCGATGCGGACGCTGCTGAATAAGCACTTGTTATCCGTGCCAGGTCCGATGCCCGGCTGATCGGACCGCTGTCTGGCCAAAACCCCTGCTTAGCGTCAGCTGTCAGGGGTTTTCTCTTATGGGCTTTTTTTTTCAGGCGGGTCATGACACCTCCAATACGCCTTATCATCGGCCTGGGCAATCCTGGGCCCGAGTACGAAACGACGCGGCATAATGCGGGGTTCTGGCTGGCAGACCAGCTGGCCGACGACTTCAAGGCCGGATTTTCACTGGAAAAGACGCAAGCTTGCTGGGTCGCCAAGGCGCGCTTCGAAGGTCAGGCCATCATTCTGGCCAAGCCAACCACGTTCATGAATCGCTCGGGCCAGGCGGCGGGCGCCTTGCTGCGCTTCTATAAGCTTGCTCCCGAAGAAGTCCTGGTGGCACACGACGAACTCGACCTGGAGCCGGGATGCGTCAAGCTCAAGCAGGGCGGCGGGCATGCCGGGCACAATGGCCTGCGCGATATCCAGGCCACGTTCGGCAGCCCCGCGTTCTGGCGGCTGCGCCTGGGTATAGGGCACCCGCGCACCCTCGGCCTGGCCCAGCAGGTGGCCGCCTTCGTGCTGAACGCTCCGCGCCGCGACGAACTCAAGCAAATTGAAACGGCCATTGAACGCAGCCGCGTTGTCATGCCGGCACTGTTGCGTGGTGAATTCCAGCAGGCGATCAGCCAGTTGCATGGGGACAATCCAGCGTGACCGCGACCCACATGCGCTTTCGCGACGAACTGCGCGACTTTATCCGCTTTGTCGGCAAGCCCAGGCTGGCGCCGCGTTTGCCCGGACGGCATGCCCGCGACGGGTGGTACGAGGACTGGTTCCCGGGCCTGAGCATCGGCGGCTTGTTGAAATGGGCATGTTTTCTGTGGGCGATAAACCTGGTGTTTCTGGGTCCTATTGCGGTCGTCGCAGCGGGCGCCGCCGGTGCCACGCACAGGCTGGACATTCACCATATTCCTTGGCTGCATGCGTTGCTGTGGGCTCCAATCGTGGAAGAACTGGTGTTTCGCCACGGCCTGCGACGCCCAGGCCTTGCCTGGTGGCTGGTTCCGGCGGCCATCGGCGCCATGTTGCTGGGCCCGCAGGCCAGCGGCATAGTCCTGT
>CAZONP010000395.1:0-1983 GCA_964581155.1 uncultured Candidimonas sp.
CGGCGTTCATCAGCACTTAGGCCGCGCGGAGTCGACACGATTTGCCGTGGCGGCAACGTACCCGCCAGGTACGCCGCCACGATGGCCGGATGAATATAACAATTGCGGCATACCGTTGGCGTGTTACCAAGCAGAGCCGCCGTCTCGTTGATCACTTCGCCCAGCGTCTTGCGCGTCGGGGCGGAGCGCTGGAGCTCCAGTTGTTGCAAACGCGTCATGGCGTATACGGATGCCCCCCAGGTGCGGTAGTGCTTGGCCGTGAAGTCGCCTCCACCGGCTGTCTTCAGCCATAGGTTGATGGCGCCGGAATCGACGCTTCTGACGTTACCGTCCACATCCTTGTAGCGGAACAACTCCTGACCCGGCAGCTCAAGGCAGCGCTTGAGGACTGACGCAATTCGGCGATCACGTACCGACACATCGTGGTGCACCCCACTCTTCCCCTTGAACTGAAAACGGATGGTGCTGCCCACGACGGATGCATGACGACGGCGCAGCGTCGTCAGGCCATACGATTTATTCGTGCGGGCATAATGCTTAGTCCCGATCCGGATGAGAGTGGATTCCAGCAGGCATACGACCAGCGCAGTTATCCTTTGCTGGGTCAGGCCCTTGGCCTTCATTTCAGCTCGCGCAAGCCTGCGTATGCGCGGCAAGGCGGAACCGAACGCCTCCAGTTGCTGGTATTTATTGGTGTCGCGCAGCTGCTTCCATTGCTCATGGTATCGGTACTGTTTGCGGCCGCGCGCATCCCGCGCCGTCGCCTGGATATGGCCGTTCGGATCAGGACATATCCACACATCGGTGTAGGCCGGCGGAATGGCAAGGCCGGCGATACGGCGCAGGGTCGCCTTGTTTGATACGGGTCGCCCACGGGGATCGCAATAATTGAAATGATCGCCTTGCAGCTGCCGCGTAATTCCAGGACTTGTATCGGCCGAATAACTCAACGTGTCAGACTTGGGCGACATCTTTCCTGGATCCGTGCTGCTTGGCATACAACCACGTGAATTCGGCGCCCAGAAGAAACACCTGCGCCGCGTAGTACACCCAGATCAGAACCACAACCAGCGACCCGGCGGCTGTCAATGAAGATATGGTCGAGCTTTTGCCCACGTATAAGGCAATAAGAAACTTGCCGAATTCGAAAAGGATGGCGGTCACCATGGCACCCACCCACACGTCGCGCCATGCCACTTGCGCGCGCGGCATGAATTTGTAGATCATGGCGAACAACACGGTGGCGATCGATACCGAAACCAGGATGTTCAGCATCTGCAATACGAATTCCCAACCAGGCAACAGCCCGTTGGTCATCTGGCTGAAGGCGGCAAGCGCGGCACTGACGACCAGTGACACGAGCAGCAGGAAGGCCAGCCCGAGTACAAGCCCGAACGACAGCAGACGCGCACGGACTGTGTTCCATATGCCAGTCACCGTCGCGGCCGGGACACGCCAGATCCGGTCAAGCGCACCTTGCAACTCGGCGAAGACCGTGGTCGAGCCTATGATTAGAAAAACAATGCTCATGAGCGTTGCGGTAATGCCTTGCGCCGGCTTGTTCGCGCTTTTCAGGAGCTGCTGAACACCCGCAGCGCCGTCGCGCCCTACCAGCCCGTTCAATTGCCGTATGATTTCGCCGCGGACGGCGTCTTCGCCCCAGACGAACCCCGCCACGGCAATAACGATAATAAGCAAAGGCGCAATTGAAAAGACGGTATAAAACGCCACAGCCGCCCCCATGCTTGACGCATTATCCTCCTGCCATGCAATGGCCGAATTTTTCAGAAGTGCAATGAAGTCGCGCGCTCGCATAAGCTGCATCTAGCAAATCCCATGCCGGTATTTCTGGAAGACAAGCGAAGTAATTTAGGTTTCAATGATATCCATGACGAAACATGCAATCCCCTCCTCCCGGAATGCCGAATCCCCCTACGCCTGGATGCGGCTGGTCGTGTCGTTGCTGCTTATGACGATAGGCGG
>CAZONP010000396.1:0-1971 GCA_964581155.1 uncultured Candidimonas sp.
TTGGCCGTGGAAACCGCCATGGCATGCAGGCGGCCGGAAGTGACGAAGGGCATGCCCGAGGTGAAGTCGGTGAACATGAAGTCCACCTGGCCGCCGACCAAGTCGGTCAGCGCCTGCGGCGTGCCCTTGTAGGGAATGGCCAACAGGTCGATGCCGGTCGTCACCGCCAGCGTGCCGCCGGCCACGATGCCCGTGCTGTTGCCGGTCGCATAGGTGACCATGCCGGGGTTGGCCTTGGCGTGGTCGATCAGTTCCTTCACCGTCTTGTACGGCCGGCTGGGATTGCTGAGCAGCAGGAACGGCAGGTTTCCGCCGCGCGCGATAGGGGTGAAGTCTTTGACCGGGTCGTAGCTTACGTTGTCCATCAGCCATGGCGCCGCGGAATGCGAGGTATTGGTTGTGACGAACAGCGTATAGCCGTCGGGCGCGGCCTTGGCCACGTAATTGGCTGCAATCGTGGCGTTGGCGCCTGGGCGGTTTTCAACAATAACGGGTTGGCCCAGTTGCTTGCTGATGTCTTCCGCGAAGATGCGGCCGACCGCGTCCGTGCCCGAGCCCGCCGGGAAGGGCACTACCAGCGTAATGGGCTTTTCAGGGTAAGCCGCCAGCGCGGCCACTGGCCCCAGGGCCACGCCCAGCAGGCAGGCGGAAAGCAGTTTTACCGTCCAGTGTTTTGTCATTTTTTTGTCTCCTATGCCGCGCCGATGTGTGTGGCGGCGGTCGTTATTGGCGCATTACCTGTTCAACGGGCTTTGCCGATTCAACGGATAACACGTGCCGGGTTTTCTTCGTAAGGCGGCGAGTAAATAACCAGCAGGCGCGCCGGTTGCTTACTGGTCACGGTGAAGACGTGTTTCTTATTGGGCGGGAAGTAGCAACAGTCCCCGGGTAGCAATTCGCCGCGCTCGCCGTCGACTTCAACGGTCGCCGAACCTGACAGCAAATAACACACCTGTTCAATGTCGGGATGGGCGTGCGGCAAGGCGCCCTGGTTTTGTTCAATGGTGCCGACCAGGACTTCCACATGCTGGGCGCCGACGGTTTCGCGGCTGATAAGGCGGCGATTGACGGTGCCATGGTGGTTGGCGGGTGAGTATCCGACAACGTCGGACTCGCGGACGATCCATGAAGGTTGGGTCATTTTGATATTTCCTATGTATGAAAAGTATTTTACACACATGAAAGAAGCTGAGGCATAAGGGTTTATGCCCATTTGGCGCGCAATGTAATAATCGGGGGTTTAGCAACCATGGGCAGCAACGCACGTATGACACAAACCATCCTGGTCACCGGCGGCACCGGCTTCATAGGCAGCCATGCCACCGTGGCATTGCTGCAGGCGGGCTACCGCGTGCTTATTCTGGACAACCTAAGCAATAGCACGGTCGACGTGCTGGACGCCATTGCAGCCATCAGCGGCACACGGCCGGACTTTGTCCAAGGCGACATACGGGACGCGGCCATATTGGGCCGCATTTTTTCCGGCCATGCCATTGCCGCCGTCCTCCATTTTGCCGGCTTGAAAGCCGTGGGGGAATCCACCAGCCAGCCGCTGGCGTATTACGACAATAACGTGCACGGCAGCGTGCAATTGTTCACGGCCATGCAGCACGCGGGCGTCAAGACAGTCGTCTTCTCGTCGTCGGCCACGGTATATGGCGACCCGCAGCGCCTGCCGCTTACCGAAGACCACCCACGTTCCGCCACCAACCCCTACGGTCACACCAAGCTGGTCATTGAAGATATTCTGGACAACCTCTACCAGAGCGAATCCGGCTGGCGCATTGCACGCCTGCGGTACTTCAACCCGGTGGGGGCGCACCCCAGCGGCCTGATGGGCGAAGCGCCGCAAGGCGTGCCCAATAACCTGATGCCGTATGTCGCCCAGGTGGCCACCGGCCTACGCGCACGCGTACAGGTCTACGGCAGCGACTACGACACGCCGGACGGCACGGGCGTGCGCGACTACAT
>CAZONP010000397.1:0-1967 GCA_964581155.1 uncultured Candidimonas sp.
AGAGGGCGGAGGCGCCATCACTGATTTGGGAAGAGTTTCCTGCCGTGATCCGCCATTCGTCAATTTCAGGAAAGCGGGCCGCCATCTCCGGATCGGCGAAGACGGTGCGCAACTGTGCGAGTTGCTCAGGCGTTGTGCCGGTGCGGATGGTTTCATCGCGATCGATCAGGCCATTGGCCGTCTGGATGGGCACTATTTCACGTTTGAATTGACCCGCCAGTTGCGCTTGCTCGGCAAGTTGATGCGACCTGGCGGAGAAGGCGTCCAAGTCGGCCCTGGACAACTTCCATAGTCCAGCGACACGTTCGGCTGCAATGCCCTGGGAAATGGGCCCGGGGTGATACCTTTTCTGATAAGAAGGGCCGAAGGGGTCCTTGTCCATGCGCGCGGATCCCATCGGGACGCGGCTCATGGATTCCACGCCGCCGGCAATCACGATGTCGCAAACGCCGGCCATGATCGCCTGTGCGCCGAAATGTATGGCTTGCTGGCCGGAGCCGCATTTGCGCTCAACGGTTGTCGAAGGCACATGTTCAGGGAACCCGGCGGCGAGCCATGCCACACGGCCCGGGGTCGCGGACTGCTCGCCGGATTGGCTGACACAGCCCATGATGACGTCGTCAACCTGACCGGGATCCAGGTTGTTGCGTTCGACCAGGCTGCGCAGTACTTGAGCCAATAGCTCCGATGGATGGGTATCGCCGAACACCGAGGTGGTTTTGCCGCGCCCCATTGGGGAGCGCACGGCATCGATAATCAGTGCTTGTCTCATGTTATCTGCCTTATGTTTTACTAATAATCAATTGTATTAATAAAAATGAGACAAATCAACCAAAACTAGTTCAGGTGCGTGGCTTTGCGCGCTTCTCCATGAATGCCTGAACCGCTGCCGCATGGTCATCGGACTTGTGGGCCATGGCCTGGAAGGCGGCAGACAACTCCAGCAAGGAGTCAAGGCGGCTATGCTGCCCTTCTCGAAGCAGGCGTTTGCTCATGCGTACCGCTTCACGTGGGTTGGAGGCAATGCGCAATGCCAACTTGCGGCTTTCGTTCAGCAGTTCTTCAGCCGGCACGACTTTGGACACCAAGCCCCAAGCGTGGGCTTGCTGGGCGTCGATGGCATCGCCGGTAAGAGTCATTTCGGCGGCACGCGACATGCCTATCAGTCTAGGCAGAAACCAAGCGCCTCCATCGCCCGGAACGATACCGAGCTTTACAAAGCTTTCCGCAAAGGTGGCGGTTTCGGAGGCGATGCGGATATCGCACATGCAAGTCAGGTCGAAACCTGCGCCGATTGCCGGACCGTTGACGGCGGCGATGGTGGGTACTTCAAGGTTGTACAGGGCAAGCGGCAAGCGCTGTATTCCCTCGCGGTACTCATGGCGCAATGCCATGCTTTCAAATTCTGGCCTCAGTTGGCGTTCCATCTCATCAATACTGCCGCCCGAGGAAAATACCTTGCCGGCAGCGGTGATGATGACCGCACGAGCGGTGTGTTCTGTTTGAATGCGGTGGAGTGCCGCCAGGAACGCATCCACCATCGTATTGCCGGTAAGGGCGTTTCGGGTAGGCGGGTAGTCCATGGTCAGCGTGACGATGCCATGTTCGTCTTGTTCGAAATGTAGTATTTGATTCATGCGTCGCTCTCTAAAAGTGGCTGGGTGCTTTGTGTATGGCCGAGTGTAAGAGTTCGCACCGCCTTGCTCCAATATTATTTCGGCCGTCACCGATACCTGGAGGCTATCGGATGCGCGGACCGCCGCGATATTGATCCGATATCGCAGGGGAAATTTATAGTATTAGACACAGCACTGATAAAGCGTCGATAGTACGTTCCATATAACCCGAAACTGAACCAGACGGGCATGCGGCCGACAGGCGGCGCCAAACTGGTTCGCCCATACGAGAGCACGTTGCAATGATGATCGATACGCTTGAGCTCACTGATATTCCCGCCGAGGACGAGG
>CAZONP010000398.1:0-1957 GCA_964581155.1 uncultured Candidimonas sp.
GAACGGTCCATTACGCGGATTGGTGCATTGCGCAGGCCGAGGCGGCGCCGTACGGCTGGTTGAACGAGACGGCAGCCCGGGCTCACTTGAAATCTATGAAAGCGTCGTACGCCTGAATTTGGTGGGCACCTTCAACGTGCTGCGACTGGCGGCGGCGCGCATGGCGCGCAATGAACTGCAGGGCGAAGAGCGCGGCGTATGCATCCTCACATCCTCGGTTGCCGCTTACGAAGGCCAGATCGGTCAGGCACCTTACGCGTCCGCCAAGGCTGGCATTGTTGGCCTTACCCTGGTCGCGGCGCGCGATTTGGCAAGCAAGGCAATCCGTGTTTGCACGATTGCGCCCGGAATATTCGACACGCCGCTGCTGGCAAGGCTTCCAGAAGAAGTGCGCGCCTCGTTGGGGAAATCGGTACCGCATCCTTCGCGCTTGGGTCAACCTGAGGAATTCGGCCGCCTGGCGCTGCATATCGTTGAAAACACGATGATGAATGGTGAAACCATACGTCTGGACGGTGCCATCCGGATGCAACCTCGTTAATTGCCACGCTACTTATTCGGAGACGAAATGACCCAGGATCTTCAGGTGGAGAACAAGCAGGGCGTCCTCATCGTTACCATCAACCGTCCACAAGCCAGGAATGCGCTGACCCAAGACGTCGCTTATGCCGTCGCCGCCGCCATTGACGAACTGGAAAAAGACAATGAGTTGCGCGTCGGGATCATTACCGGCGCAGGCGGTTCATTTTGTTCCGGCATGGACTTGAAAGGCTTTTTGAAAGGCGAGCGTCCCAGCGTGCCTGGCCGGGGGTTTGCCGGCGTTACAGAAGCGCCGCCCACCAAACCGCTCATTGCCGCTGTCGAAGGATACGCACTGGCCGGTGGATTCGAGCTTGCATTGGCATGCGACCTGATCGTAGCCGCGGAAAATGCCCAATTCGGCCTTCCAGAAGTAAAGCGCGGACTGGTCGCCACGGCGGGTGGATTGCTGCGCCTGCCCAAACGACTGCCCTACCATATCGCCATGCAGCACATTCTGACAGGGGATTTGCTTACCGCACCCAAGGCACATCATCACGGCCTCGTCAATTACCTGGTCCCTCCCGGCTGCGCCCTGGAAGAGGCCCTGAAAGTCGCACAGCAAATCATGCAAAATGGACCCCTTGCCCTGGCGGCAAGCAAGCGTATTGTCACCGAGTCAGTGGATTGGTCCCAGGACGAGATGTTCGCCAAGCAAAAAGTCATTGCCGCGCCCGTCTTCGAATCCAAAGATGCCCGGGAAGGCGCAACCGCCTTCGCGGAAAAGCGCCCACCTGTCTGGAGTGGGGCCTGATCGATTCAATACGGGAGAGCCGAGCATGAGCTCGCAGATGAATACTGATGCAAAAGGACTGCTTTCGGGGATCCGGGTCATCGAGTTTGCGGGTATAGGGCCCGCGCCGTTCGCGGCCATGATGCTCGCCGACCAGGGAGCCGACGTTATACGCGTGGACAGGCCCGGGGCGCCCGTCTATGGCGACCCGGCCCTGGACCAGCTTAATCGTGGAAAGCGGTCAATCCTGCTTGATCTTAAAAGTCCGGATGGCATTGAGACAGCGTTGCAGCTTATTGCCACGGCCGGTGTACTGATCGAGGGATACCGCCCTGATGTCATGGAACGACTGGGGTTGGCGCCAGACACCTGCCTGGCCCGCAACCCTAAACTCGTTTATGGACGGATGACGGGATGGGGGCAGAATGGCCCCATGGCGGCACGGCCTGGTCACGACCTGAACTACCTGGCATTGACCGGCGCCTTGCATGCCATAGGCACAACCGACTCAGGTCCCGTGCCGCCGCTCAATCTCGTCGCCGATTTTGGCGGCGGCGGAATGATGCTGGCTTACGGCGTCATCACCGCTTTGCTGCATGTTCAACGCGGCGGATCCGGGCAAGTCGTCGACGCAGCCATGATAGA
>CAZONP010000399.1:0-1948 GCA_964581155.1 uncultured Candidimonas sp.
AGATCGGGACAATTTTCTTTGAATGCCAGGCCCATGACCAGCACGCGAGACCCCTGTACCTGGATACGCCGCTTGGTCATGGTCTTTACCAGTTGCGACACCACATACCCACCCATCGAATCGTTGAGCCTGCGCCCCGCAAGAATGATCTCGGGGTGGTAGCCGATGGATTGCGCCTTGTGGGTAAGGTAATAAGGATCGACGCCGATGCAGTGGCCGCCGACCAGGCCGGGACGGAAAGGCAAAAAGTTCCACTTTGTGCCGGCCGCTTCGAGCACCGCCTGGGTGTCGATGCCCAACTTGTTGAAGATCAGGGCCAACTCGTTGATCAGGGCAATATTCACGTCGCGCTGCGTGTTCTCGATGACCTTGGCGGCCTCGGCCACCCGTATCGAGGGCGCCTTGTGCGTCCCCGCCACAATGATTTGACCGTACAGCGCATCGATCAGGTCGGCGACTTCAGGCGTGGAGCCCGACGTTACCTTTTTGATCGTCGACACGCGGTGCATCTTGTCGCCGGGATTGATGCGCTCGGGACTATAGCCGGCGAAAAAATCTTCATTGAAACGCAGGCCCGAGACACGCTCGAGCACGGGCACGCATTCGTCCTCTGTGGCGCCCGGATAAACGGTCGATTCGTAAATGACGATATCGCCGCGCTTGAGCACCTTGCCAATAGTCTCGCTGGCGCGGATCAGGGGCGTAAGATCGGGCTGCTTGTAGTCGTCTATGGGCGTGGGCACAGTAACAATGAACACATTGGCCGTCGCCAGTTGTTCCGCAATGCACGTAAAACTTAGCTGGTCCGCCTCGGAAAGTTCGCCCGCGTCGACTTCCAGCGTGTGATCCCTGCCTTCTTTTAGTTCTTCTATGCGCCGCGCGTTGATGTCGAAGCCTAATACTGACCGCTTCTTCCCGAACTCGACCGCGAGCGGCAGGCCGACATAGCCTAAACCCACCACTGCAAGTTTCACGTCTTGAATTTCCAACTTGATCTCCCAGGCTACGGATACTGAAAAAGAATGAATAAAAAAACTGAATTACTTTTTGTGGCTATGGCGGCCCAGCGACGGCAGCAACAGCCACGCCGGCCTGCGCCACGATACCAGCCGCGAATACAACCATATATAAACCCAGCAAAAGACCACCAGGCTGGCGCACAGCGCCCAGGCGTTGTCCCACCAGATGGTTGCCGGCACCAGGCCAATAAGTGCGAGCACCCAAAGATACGGGGAGGTCATGGCATTGCACAAGGCGGGCACGGCATGGCGACCATCCCGGCTGAACGTTACACGCACAAGACGCCGGAAAACCAATTGGTGCAGGTGTAGCGCGTCGGGTTGGTCAACGGGGGTTCCCCGCTTGAAACGGCGCCGCCAAATGGAAAACAGAGTTTCGAACACCGGATAGAACAAGACGGCAAGCGCATAGAACGGCGACACGCTGGGGTTGCGGACAACTAATTGCACGGCTAGCTCCGCCAGCATGAAACCAAGGAAATACGCCCCGCCGTCCCCCAGAAACACGCGGCCGAACGGGAAATTCCAGACTAGAAAACCCAGCGTCGAGGATGCCAGCGCCGTGGCGATCAGGAAGATGGGAATGTCTTGCACCTGCAAGGCGACGAGAGCCAGGGACACGGCCATGAGCGTAGCGATCATTCCCGCCAATCCGTTCATGCCGTCCACGATATTCAACGCGTGTGTACAGCCGCCCACCGCCACCATGGTGAACAGCAGCGAAATTGGCCAGAAGGAAAGGATCCAGTCGGCCCAGTCGATCCCCACCCGCGACACGCCGCCCAGCAGCCACCATGCAATGGCGGCCGACAAGAATGCGGCCATCAGCCGCTTGCCGGACCCAATGTCTTTGGTGATGTCTTCCAGCAGGCCGGCCACGAAGACCGGCATGGCGGCAATGAAGAGCACCGGCCAGAGCCAGGTAAGCG
>CAZONP010000400.1:0-1947 GCA_964581155.1 uncultured Candidimonas sp.
ATGTTTTCAAACTGATACGCGACCGGATCGTCAAGGACGGGATGGATCACGCCACCGTGCGGCGTAAGTACCAATTGGTCAAGAAGCATGACCGTGTGGGCCGCATGGCCGACACCTGGGAATATTCGCAGGTCGCTTTGCCGCGCAAGCGCTGCTCGCCGGCCTTGCTGGCCGAGCTGCGCGATCAGGTGCCGAACCTGCTCGAAGAGCTGGACGATGTCATTATCTTGCGCCATGTCTATATTGAGCGGCGCATGACGCCCCTGAACCTGTATCTGGCGCGCGTGTCGGACGCCGTGCTCGATACGGCGGTGAAAGGCTATGGGGACGCCATACGCGAATTGGCCGCCGCCAATATTTTTCCGGGCGACATGCTGTTCAAGAACTTTGGTGTCACCCGCCTGGGCCGTGTTGTATTCTATGATTACGACGAAATTCAGCATATGACGGAAATGAATTTCCGGCGCATTCCGCCGGCACCAAATGAAGAGGCCGAGCTCTCGAGCGAACCTTGGTATCCGGTGGCAGCCAACGATGTGTTTCCCGAAGAATTTCGCTATTTTCTGCTGGGCGACCCGCGCGTGCGGACGGCATTCCTTAAATATCACACAGACCTCCTCGAGGCCGAGTGGTGGCAAGCCTGCCGTGATCGCGCCGCGCAAGGCCGTATTGAAGACATCTTCCCCTACGACCCTGAACGGCGGCTTCATTCCTCAGGCGTCAATCATCCCGCAGTCGCATCTTCTCTTTCGCATACCTTAGGAGCAAATAATGTCTGACCCTATTGTTTTAGTTTCAGTGGCTCGCACCCCCATGGGCAGTATGATGGGCGCCCTGTCCGGTCTGGCCGCGCATGAGCTTGGCGCCATCGTCATCAAGGCCGCCATCGAGCGCGCCGGCATTCAAGGCGACGCCGTCGACGAAGTCATCATGGGCAACGTGCTGCAAGCCGGCCAAGGCCAGGCACCCGCCCGCCAGGCGGCGCTGGGCGCTGGACTGCCTTTGGGCGTGGGCTGCACCACCATCCATAAGGTATGCGGATCGGGCCTGAAGGCGGCAATGTTCGGCCACGACATTATTTCGGCCGGCAGCGCCGACGTGGTGGTCGCCGGCGGCCAGGAGAGCATGAGCAATGCGCCCTACCTGTTGCTGCGCGGTCGCCAGGGCTACCGCTATGGCCATTCCACCGTCTACGACCACATGGCATTAGACGGCCTGGAAGACGCCTATCAGCGCGGCACCGCCATGGGCGTGTTTGCCGAACAGTGCGCCGACAAGTACACCTTCACCCGCGAACAGCAGGACGCCTTCTCGCTGGAGTCCCTGCGCCGCGCACGCGCCGCAAGCGACGACGGCAGCTTCAAATGGGAAATTGCGCCCGTAACCGTGGCCGGCCGCAAGGGCGACACGGTCATCGACACAGACGAGGCCCCTACCAAGGCCATGCCTGAAAAAATCCCGACGCTCAAGCCGGCGTTCAAGAAAGACGGCACCGTCACCGCCGCCAACTCGTCGTCGATTTCCGATGGCGCCGCCGCCATGGTGTTGATGCGCGAATCGACCGCTCAAAAACTGGGTGCAACGCCTTTGGCGCGCATCGTCGGCCACAGCCAGCATTCGCAGGAACCGGGTTGGTTCACCACCGCGCCTGTCGCCGCTATCCAGAAGCTGTTGACCAAGGCGGGCTGGACGGCCGATCAGGTCGACTTGTACGAGATCAACGAAGCCTTCGCCGTCGTCACCATGGCCGCCATGGTGGACTTGAAGCTGTCCCACGAAAAGGTCAATATCCATGGCGGCGCCACGGCATTGGGCCACCCTATCGGCGCTTCCGGCGCCCGCCTGCTGACGACCTTGGTCGGCGCGCTGCGTAAAACCGGCGGCAAGCGTGGTATTGCCTCATTGTGCATAGGCGGCGGCGAAGCCGTTGCCTTGGCCATCGAAATG
>CAZONP010000401.1:0-1936 GCA_964581155.1 uncultured Candidimonas sp.
AGCCTGCGCGAGGCCGAGTTCGTGCTCGCGGCGCGCAGCCAGGGCTTCAGCAACCTGCGCATCATTTTCCAGGAAATATTGCCCAATGCCTTGCCGCCTGTCATCGTGACCAGCTCGGTCATCATCGCCAGCGCGATCCTCATCGAGTCGGGCTTGTCGTTTCTAGGGCTGGGCGACCCCAATGTCGTTTCGTGGGGCAGCATGATAGGCGAAGGCCGCGATCAGCTGCGCACGGCGTGGTTTCTTACTGCCTTACCCGGATCATTCATCATTCTTACGGTGCTGGCGTTGAATCTGCTGAGCGATGGCCTGAACGATGCGTTCAATCCGCGCCTGCGAGGCGGACGATGAGCCGCAGCCCAGTCCTGTTGAATGTGACCGATTTGAATGTGTCTTTCAGAGGGTCGCAAGGTACGCTTCAGGCGGTGAAGAATCTTAGCTTCTCGGTCGCGCGCCAGGAAACGCTTGCACTGGTCGGCGAGTCGGGCTGCGGAAAGTCCACGACGGCCCTGGCCTTGCTGCGCCTGCTTGCGCCGGGTGCAACGCTGGGCGGGCGTATTGAGTTCGCCGGCAGCGACTTGCTGGCCTTGTCGCTCCCCGAGATGCGCAAACTGCGGGGCCGCGAGATATCGATGATTTTCCAGGAGCCCATGACATCGCTTAACCCGGTGTATTCGGTCGGGTGGCAAATCATGGAAACCTTGCGATTGCATGAACAGTTGTCGGCGCATGCGGCGCGACAGCGCGCCATCGAGCTGCTGGATCTGGTACGCATTCCAGAGCCGCAACGGCGTATCGACGACTACCCTCACAACCTGTCTGGCGGCCAACGCCAGCGCGTGATGATCGCAATTGCAGTGGCATGCCGTCCGTCGCTGCTAATTGCGGATGAACCCACCACGGCCCTGGACGTCACCATACAGGCGCAGATTCTCGAGCTTATCGACGGATTGCGGCGGGAGCTCTCGATGGGCGTGCTGTTGATCACGCACGATCTTGGCGTGGTGGCCGAATGGGCCGACCGCGTTGCGGTGATGTATGACGGAGAGAAGGTGGAGGAAGGGCGCACAGCCGAGCTATTTTCCCAGCCATCGCACCCGTACACCAAAGGCTTGATGGGCGCCTCGCTGCACGGCAATGCGCCGCGCCATTATGCGGACGCCCGGTTGCCCGAGATTCGGGCAACGCGCCAAGAACCTTCCAGCCAACCAGTGTTCGAGCTGTACACGCCGCCTCTGGCTGCGCACGGCGTAGCGGCAGGCCGGCACGCGCCGCTCCTTTCCGTGCACAACCTCTACACCGACTATCGGACTCGGCACGGTGTTGTCCATGCCGTGGACGACGTGTCCTTCGACATAGGCGTCGGCGAAACCGTGGGGCTGGTCGGTGAGTCCGGCTGCGGTAAATCCACGCTGGGAAAGACGCTGCTTCGACTCCTGCCGCCAGCCGGCGGGCGTATTGTCTTCGACGGCGTGGACATCGCACCCTTGAAGGAAAAAGCGCTAAAGCCTTGGCGCCGACGCGTGCAGATGGTGTTCCAGGATCCTTATGCGTCGCTCAACCCCCGGCGCACTGTTTACGACATCATGGAGTCGGTCCTGGTCGTGCATGGGCTGCGGTCGGCTTCCGAACGGCGCCAGCAAATCATGGCCATGCTCGACCGTGTTGGACTTCCCGCAAATTCCGCGAAGCGTTATCCCAACGAATTCTCCGGCGGCCAGCGCCAGCGCATCGGTATTGCGCGCGCCCTCATACTGAAGCCGGCCCTGCTGATCTGTGACGAGCCGGTGTCGGCGCTGGACGTCTCCGTGCAGGCGCAAATCCTGAATCTGCTGGTGGAGCTCAAGCAGGACTTCAAGCTTTCTTACTTGTTCATATCGCACGATCTTGCCGTCGTGCGTTACATCGCCGACAAGGTGCTGGTCATGAATAAAGG
>CAZONP010000402.1:0-1911 GCA_964581155.1 uncultured Candidimonas sp.
TGATGATCTTGTCGAAATGCGATAAGCCTTCCAGCGTTTGGTATGGCGCCGGTTCAGTTTGCGCACGATGCAACCGTTGCGCCACGGCGGTGGCCAGCGTGTCGTTGATCAAGGTCGACTTGCCCGACCCGGATACGCCAGTAATGCATACCAGGCGCCCCGCCGGAATAGCCAGGTTGACCGACTTCAAGTTATTTCCGGTGCAGCCGTTCAGGTGCAGCCAATTCAGATCGTCCGTAACGGGGCGGCGCGGCGGTATCTCGATGCGTCGCCTGCCGCTTAGATACGCGCCCGTTAGCGAATTGGTGTTGGCTGTGAGTTCCTGCGGCGTTCCTTGCGCGACGATTTGGCCGCCATGCACGCCGGCGCCGGGACCCATGTCAATGACGTAATCGGCCGACCGTATCATGTCTTCATCGTGCTCGACCACAATCACGCTATTGCCCAGGTCACGCAGATGCTGAAGTGTTTGGATAAGGCGGTCGTTATCGCGCTGGTGCAGGCCGATGGATGGCTCGTCCAGCACGTACATGACGCCGACCAGGCCGGAGCCGATCTGGCTGGCCAGCCGGATGCGTTGCGCTTCCCCGCCCGAGATAGTGTCGGCGCTGCGATCGAGCGACAGGTAATTCAAGCCCACATTATTCAGGAACTGCAGGCGCGCTTCGATCTCGCGGACTATGCGGTCGGCAATTTCCTTTTTGGCACCAGTCAGTTCCAGCGCCTGGAACCAGGCAAGACAGGCTGACAGGGACAGGGCTTCGACTTCGAAGATGGCCCGGCCGCGTCGATCTGCATCGCCGGGTTCGTTGCCGATCAGGACATGGCGCGCCTCGGGACGCAGCCGCGAGCCTTCGCAAGCCGGACAGGTGCGGGTTTGGCGGTACTTTCCGAGTTCTTCACGCACAACGCTCGAGTCGGTTTCGCGCCAACGCCGCTCCAGGTTGGGAATGATGCCTTCGAAGGGGTGTTTCTTGACCGTCGTGCGGCCTTTTTCGTTCAGGTACAGGAACGATATCTCTTCCTCGCCCGACCCGAAGAGCACCCGCTGGCGCAGCTCGGCCGGCAAGTCTTCAAAGGGCGTTTCAATGTCGAAATCGTAGTGCGCGGCAAGACTGGTGAGCAGCGTGTGGGTGAAGGCGTTGCGCCGGTCCCAGCCGTTGATGGCGCCGCTGGTCAGGCTTAATTCCGGAAATGCCACGACGCGTTTGGGATCGAACACCTCGACGCAGCCCAAGCCATCGCACGATGGGCACGCGCCCACGGGATTGTTGAAGCTGAACAGGCGGGGCTCGAGTTCGCTGAGACTGTGATGACAGACGGGGCAGGCGTAGCGGCTGGAGAACGCATGTTCTTCGCCGGTGTCCATATTCAGGGCAATGACGCGGCCTTCGGCCAGGTTCAGCGCGGTTTCGAAGCTCTCGGCCAGGCGTTGCTGGCTTTCGGGCTTGATGCGTAACCGGTCCACCACTACATCGAAGTCGTGCTTTTCGGTTTTCTTCAAGGGGGGGAGCTGGTCGATGGTGATCATTTCACCGTTGACGCGCAAGCGCACAAAGCCTTGCGCCTGAAGGTTGGCGCATTCGTCCTCGAAACTGCCTTTGCGTGAGCGGGCCAGGGGTGCAAGTATGCCAAGTCGTGTTTCGGCAGGCCAGCCCTGCACCTTATCGACCATCTGACTGACGCTCTGGGCCTGCAGCGCCAGGCCATGTTCGGGGCAATAGGGCGTGCCGACGCGCGCGTACAATAGCCGCAAATAATCGTGGATTTCAGTAATGGTTCCGACGGTGGATCGCGGATTATGCCCCGCCGATTTTTGCTCGATCGAGATGGCCGGCGACAGGCCTTCGATGAAGTCCACGTCGGGCTTGTCCATCAGTTGCAGGAACTGGCGGGCATAGGCCGACAAGC
>CAZONP010000403.1:0-1893 GCA_964581155.1 uncultured Candidimonas sp.
TTGACGCTGGACGACTTCCACGCCTTGACGAGCGTGATGTCGGCATCGGGCGGCGTCGGTTTTTTCAATGGCGGCCCGGATGCGGGTGCCAGCCAGCGTCACAAGCACCTGCAATGGGTACCGGCCGGCCAAGGCAACCCCAGCCTGCGTTACCTGGCGGAAGGCTTGTCCTACCGCTTACCCGAGCACGCGCTGGAACGCCATCCACGGCTTGCATTCAATCATGTGTTTGTTCGTGTGCTTTCAGGCGTTGGCACCAGTGCGGCGGAGTCGGCGGCCAGCCTGCTTGGCGGCTATGAGCTCGCCTGCGCCGAATTGGGACTGCAGCCGGGCGACAATGGGCTGTTGCCGTCGTACAACATCCTGGTCGACAGCGGCTGGATGCTGGTTGTGCCGCGGCGCTGCGAGCATGTAGGCGATGTGTCGGTGAATGCGTTGTCGTATGGCGGCACGATATACGTGCGCCAGTTTGAACAGGTGGAATCCGTAAGGCTGACAGGGCCGTTGGCTATCCTGGTTCAGGCGGCGCATGCCATACAGCAAGACGCCTGAACCAGGGTGCGCCCTGGTCGGGGGTGCGATTAGCGGTTTTTCTGGTTCAAGGCGCTTATAAGGCCGTCTATGCCCGACTGCGCAATCTGTTGGGCAAACTGGTTACGGTAGTTTTGTATGAGCCAAATGCCTTCGACATTCAAGTCGTATATTTTCCAGCCTTGCGGTGTTCGCTCAAGGCGATAGTCGACATTGAAAGAAGGCCCATTGTGCTGCGCAAATGTTGAGCGCACCACCACGTCGTCGGCATTCACATCGCCACGGAATGGAAGGATGGTCAACGCGGCAATCTTGTCTACATTGGTAAGTGCGCCGCTGTACGTGCGAATCAGCGTGTTGCGAAACGCGGCGACCAAACCTTCTTTTTGTTGCGCCGTGGCTTTGCGCCAGTTTTGTGCCGCCGCCAACCGAGTCGTCTTTTCGAGATTGACGTAGGGCAGAATATATTGATCGACGAGTTCGTTGATGCGATCAATATTCCCTTGCTTGGCGGCGGGGTCCTGCTTCACCGCGTTCAGTGCGTTATTGCCCAGTACCTGTACGAAATCGGCTGGATTACCCTTGGGATTTACGGTGTCCTGGGCAAATGCGGGTGCGTTGAAGCCGAATAGGGCCATGCATAACGACAGGATGGCGCCGGCCAGGAGGCGTGTGGGTGCGGCGCTGTTCGCCGCTGTACAGGGGAATGGCATTTGAAGGCTCTAGTGATGAATGATGACCGATAGTTTACCGGTTCCCGTCGCCGGTTTGGGAACACCCCTGCCTTTACGCATCGAACGTCCCGTTTTCGTACAACTTGGCCTTCAAAGCGTATTTTTCACGATCAATTTCGCCGCGCGTGCGTATGCCCATGCGGCGCAGAATAGGAAGCGGCGGACACCAGCCTTGCAGACCGTGTTGCAGCAGGAACGGTAATACGATGGCCGGCAACGCCAGCCATTTCCTATCGACAGTCAAGCCTAATACCAGTCCGGACAACGCGAGTGTCGATGCGTTGACCTCCAGCACCCGTTCAATGTCCCATTCACGATCAAGCTCTTCAATACGATGCAAAATTGTGGTGCTGCCTTTGGCACCGTACCTTTCAATGTTGGCGTTTGTCTGGTGGTCTATTTGTCGATTCAAGTGCATGGGGGTGGAACGGCGGACCCGGTCGGCGCTCTCGCGCGAGGCGTCCTCGGCATAGGCAGGTTGCATGGCGGTTCTCCAGTGGAATCAGGCCTTTTGTACGTGCTTCTGCAGCCACAGCAGCGGAATGCCGGCGGCCAGCACCAACAAACCGAGCAGCGCGCCAGTGCCGGCATACCGGACGCTGGCAACGAATAATGCCAGGCAGCTCAA
>CAZONP010000404.1:0-1881 GCA_964581155.1 uncultured Candidimonas sp.
CGCCCTGCATCACGTCGGACAAGCCGTGGATGCGGGTAATGCCGTCGGTCACGGATACGACCGTGCCTTGTGTACGTACGTCGGTAGACGCGCCCAAGCCTTCGATGCGGCTTTTAAGCAGCTCGCTGATCTCTGACGGGTTAAGTTGCATGTTCAGACTCCTGGAATCCTGTTATCTGGCCCGCTTCAGGCGGCCAGCGTATCGCGCATGCGGGCCAATTGGGCCTGCACAGAAGTATCAAGTACTTGGTCGCCCACGACCACCCGAATACCGCCAATAAGACGCGTATCCACCGTAACGGCGGGCTTGAGCTTGAGGCCAAACTTTTTTTCCAGACCGGACACGAGCGAGCTGACCTGCTCGTCGGACAAGGCAAAAGCGCTACTGATTTGAGCGAGCGCCGTGCCTTCCTGCTGGTTCTTCAACATTTCGAACTGCTCGGCGATTTGCGGCAACAACAGTATGCGGTTATTGGCCACCAACAATTCGATGAAGTTGCGCGCCTTTGCGTCGAGCGGAATCTTTATAAGACCCGCGAAGAGTTCGGTGCGTTGAGCCGCGTTCAACCGCGGATCAGTCAGCGCTGCGCGCACGTCGCCGAGACTTGCCACTGCGGCCAGTTCGGACACCAGACTCGACCATGACGCCAGGGCGGCCTGGTCGTCGCGGGCCGTAGCGAACAACGCTTCGGCGTACGGTCTGGCAATAGTCGATAGTTCAGCCATGGCCTGCCCTGAGTTTAGAGTTGTGCCTGGAGCTGACCTAACAGCTCGGCATGTGCCTGTGCGTCAACTTCTCTTTTGAGAATTTGTTCGGCACCTTTTACAGCCAGAACGGCGACATCGGCACGCAAGCTTTCACGTGCACGCTGGGCCTCTTGGGCGGCGTCCTGCTGAGCTTGAGCCACAATGCGCGCCTTTTCGGCCTCGCCTTCGCGTCGTGCCTGATCGATAAGTGCCGCAGCCTGTTTCTCGGCTTCAACCATGCGAGCATGGTTTTCTGTTTTCGCAGAAGCGTCGATTAGGCTGATACGCGCCTGGGCCTGGGCCAAATCGGCCTTACCCTTGTCGGCGGCCGCAAGGCCGTCGGCAATTTTCTGACGGCGATCATCCATTGCTTTCGTGAGCGGCGGCCATACGAATTTCATCGTAAACCAGCCCAACACGAAAAACACGATCATCTGAAAAAAGAGAGTCGCGTTTAAATTCACGGTCGTTTCCCTTTAATACCCCTGATGCCGGGCAGCATTGCTGCACAACACCCTGATGTCCATGCCGCAGACTGCCAACGTGGGCGCCTGCGGCTGCTTAGTCCGCTGGTGCGGACGGCAATCCTTACCCGACGAACGGATTCGCGAATGCAAACAACATGGCGATACCAACACCGATCAGGAACGCTGCATCGATAAGACCAGCCAACAAGAACATCTTGGTCTGCAACGCATTCATCAGTTCAGGCTGACGAGCCGAGGCTTCCAGATATTTGCCCCCCATCAAAGCGATACCAATACAAGCACCGAAAGCGCCAAGACCAATAATAATACCGCAAGCTAGAGCAACGAAAGCAACGTTGGTCATAACAACTCCTTGGTTAAAAACCGTGTAATCAAAAAGTCAAAAAGAAACTGATTTGCAAGAACATCCTGCGCCCCGACTGGACCAAACTGCCCGAGCCGAAATTTATTAATGGCCTTCGTGAGCCTGACCCACATACACCAGGGTCAACATCATGAAAATAAACGCCTGCAGCAGCACGATAAGAATGTGGAATATGGCCCACACCGATCCCGCCAATACATGACCAACACCCAAGCCTATGCTTGCACCATTAAATCCGGTCCATGCGCCGCCCAGCAGGGCGATCAGCATGAAAATTAGTTC
>CAZONP010000405.1:0-1878 GCA_964581155.1 uncultured Candidimonas sp.
GGCTGGCGTTGCAGCAATAGGCGTACGCCCGAACGGAACAGACTATGATCGTCGATAAGAAGAATGCGGATAGTCATGAAGATTCATCGCTTGCAGTAAAGAACATATGGATCAGGCGGCCTGTCGCGCGCCGGCAGGCAATAGAAGAGTGACAGACGCGCCTTTCCCGGGGCGGGCCCACAAATCCAACGACGCCTGCATACGTTTGGCGCGTTCATGCATGATACGCCGCCCGAAGTGCTCATCGACGCGACCGGCCACTTCGTCCGGATCGTAGCCGACGCCGTCATCAGAGACGTACAGCCGAAAATCGTGCCGGTTCTGGATCTGGATTTCGACCTTGCCGGCCTGTGCGTGCTTACGCACATTGGATAAGGCCTCTTGCAATATGAATAACACCTGCAACTGTTGCTCGGGCGGCAACGGCGGTCCAGCCAAATCGTCGGCGATCAGCATGACTTCAATGCCGCTCTGGCGGCGGAAGCGCACCACCGTGGCTTCAACGGCGGTGAGCAAGTCGCCCTGCCCCAGACGGCTGCGGAAGTTGCCAAGCAATTCGCGCACATCCTCATAGCTTTCATCCACCCCGGCGCGCAGCAAGGGCACGATCCCGTTGATCTCGGCCAAGTCGCCGCGCGTCGCCGCCTGATCCAGGAGTTGTAGCTGAAGATTGAGGAAGTTCAGGCCCTGGGCGATGCTGTCGTGCAAGCCCTGGGCCATCAGGCTGCGTTCCTGCACCATGGCCAGTTGCCGGGCCAACGCGCTCAAGCGCCGGTTTTCCAGGGCGACCCCAAGGTGTTGGCCGAGCGTTTCCAGCAAATGCCGTTCTTTGGCGCTTAGCGCCAAGCGTCGATTGAAGTGCAGGGAGTAAGAGCCCAGCACTTCCTTCTGCGCCTGTATGCGAAACACCGCCAAGCCGCGAAAGCCTTCTTCGGAACATAGGAAGTTGTCGGGGGTCTGAACGCTGTGTACATCGTCGATGAATAAGCCACCGCTGCGCGTTGCGGCGCCACAAAAGCAGCCGTCGGCCTTCATGCAGTGCTCGGCGCGGCCGTGTGCGTCCGATAAGCCACGCGAAACCACCATGGTCAGATTTTCGCCCTTGGGGTCCAGCGTGCGTATGGTGCCGCCGCCGGCATTGAACTGATGAATGACCCGGTCGAGAAACCCACCGCACATGTCCTCGATTTCATTGGGTTGATTCAGGAACGCGGTCATGTCGTAAAGCGCCCCGATTTCCTCATTCTGTTCAGCAAGCTGTGCCGTTTTCTCGACGACCCGCGCCTCGAGATCGCCATACAAGCCTTCAAGTTCGTCGGCCATCCGGTTGAACCCAGCGGCCAGGACCCCGAATTCATCCTGGGTGTCAACAGGCAGCCTTACGCCAAATTCGCGAGCAGCCATGCGGCGCAGGCCATCGCCCAGACGGAGAACCGGAAAGATGATCCACAGGTATAGCAGGTAGATCATCGTGAGCGTGCCGATGCAGGCGATGACTATGAGTATGCCCTGCGACAGACGCAGCATGGAGGTCTTGCTGGAACTGTCGGCCTCTATCATGCGCACCAGCCGATCAGCCTGGTACACGAATTCGGGCAACACCTGTAAATAGGCATCGCTGGGCGCGCCTTCGATGGCTTGCAAGGCGGTTGGCGTCATGTCGTTCCGCCAGCTTTGCAGCACCTTGTCCATTTGTGCCAACACGGCTGCATCTGCGGGAAGAAATAGGGGTCGCGCCGGATTTCCCCGCGCCAATTGGGCCAGGATGTCGTCTTGGATTCTAATCTGATCACGGGCGCGCTGGGCATGGCCGCTGCCTGGCAGGACATGCATTTTGGCAAGTTCCACAGCGACCAGATTGGCCCGCATGCGCAGGCT
>CAZONP010000406.1:0-1875 GCA_964581155.1 uncultured Candidimonas sp.
CGGAAGTACTCGTCCATTCCGGCCCGAAAACCGTCCGTCCCCAGAAGCGTATGTTGCATCCGTATGACTTCGGCGCCCTTTTCATAAACGGTGGCCGTATAGAAGTTGCCAATCTCTTGATAACTTTCCGGCCGAATGGGATGTGCCATAGGCCCGGCGTCCTCCGGAAATTGAGCCAGCCGCAATGTGCTGACATCGTCTATTCGCTTGACGGCCCGTGCGCTGGCGGCTTCAGCGCCCGACAGACCTTGCGCAAGCATGTCCGCCGAGAATTCCTGGTCACGGAAAACGGTAAGCCCTTCTTTGAGCGACAACTGGAACCAGTCCCGGCACGTAACGCGGTTGCCGGTCCAGTTATGAAAGTACTCGTGCCCGATCACCGCCTCGATGGCGCGATAGGCGGCGTCGGTTGCCGTATCTTTGTCGGCCAGCACATACGCCGAATTGAATACGTTCAAGCCTTTGTTCTCCATGGCTCCCATATTGAAGTCGCGTGCGGCGACAACCATGAATCGGTCCAAGTCCAGTTCCAGCCCAAAACGTTGCTCGTCCCACTGGACTGATCGATGCAGGCAGTCCAGCGCCCATTCTGTTTTGTCTTCGGAACCCCGGTCGCTGTATATTTGCAGCAAGGCATCGGCGCCGCTGCCAGTCTTTATCCACTGTTCGCGGCAGGCGAAGTCTCCGGCCACCAACGCAAACAAATAGCTCGGTTTGGGGTGCGGATCTTCCCAGATGGCTTCGTGCCTACAGTCGGCCAGATCGTTCGAGGCTACATGATTGCCGTTGCACAACAACAAGGGATAACGGCGTTTATCGCCGCGCAGCGTAACCTTGAAGCGCGACATGACATCCGGCCGGTCCGGATACCAGCATATTCGACGGAATCCTTCAGCCTCGCACTGCGTGAAAAGATTGTCGCCGGAAACGTATAAGCCCATCAGGCTGGAATTCGAAGCCGGTTTGCACGTGCTGACAATATCCAGGGTGAAGCGCGGCGTCGTCGGAAACACCGTCAAGGCGTCCGAATCCAGGCGGAATTCTTCCGCAGCCAACGGCCGACCGTCAATGGCGATCGACACCAGGTTCAAGTCTTGCCCGTATAAGACCACGGGAGCGTTGGGCTGTGCGCACGCCTCCAGCGCAAGCCGGGCCACGACTGTGGTTTGCTCGGGCTCGAGTTCGAACTGAAGCTCGACATTGGGTAGCCGGTACGGGTATGCCACATACTCGTGGCGGAAAACGGTGGTGGAAATATCATTGCGCATGGTGAGGACTCTGTTTTCGTTGACGACCCATTGTAGTATTCGCCCTCGGTTGCGGTTTGTTCGCAAGTTATGCAACCTTTGCGGCCTTTTATGGTCTTACCTGGGTACTGGCGACCGTACCCAAATGCGGGAAGTAAATCCATCGGCCGCTTGGTTCAGGGCGGATGTAGACAAAAAGCTGGGAGGACCTATGTGGAACAGGGCTGCTGGACACTATCGGGCGCTATTGCGCCTAGTTGCCGTCGCTGTGGTTGCGGTGCTTGTTTCGGGGTGCGCCTCGACGCTTTCGGCGCGTGTCACCAGTTATCAGCAGTGGCCGGCTGATGCGCAGGGCCAGTCATACCGAATTAGCCCGTCTGCAAATCAGGTCAACAATCTTGAGTTTCAGGCAATTGCCGACATGGTGCGCGCGTCCATCGGCGCGACTGGCCTGGTCGAGGCGCGAGCCGGGCAGGACGCGCGGTTTGACGTGTCGTTGGTATACGAAAACCCAGTAAGCCAGGCATGGGTGCAACGCCGGACCGACCCCTACTTGTATGACGGGTGGGGCTTTAGTCCGTTTGGTGGATATTACGGCGGCTACGGCGGATGGGGCGGCGGCGGCATA
>CAZONP010000407.1:0-1874 GCA_964581155.1 uncultured Candidimonas sp.
GCTAAAAAGGCAGCACCTGCAAAGAAAGCCGTGCCCGCTAAAAAGGCAGCACCTGTAAAGAAAGCCGTGCCCGCTAAAAAGGCAGCGCCGGCCAAGAAGGCCGCGCCTGCTAAATCGGCAGCTCCGGCCAAGAAGGCAGCGCCTGCTAAATCGGTAGCTCCGGCCAAGAAGGCAGCGCCCAAGAAGGAAAATGCGAAAGCGGCGGCCAAGGCTACTAAGGCAGCAACCGCAGCTCCTGCCAACAAGAAAAGCATCAATCCCGCCGCATCATGGCCCTTCCCTACGGGCGGCAGGCCTTAAGCAGCAGCGCCAAGGTCTGCTTTCCTGGTTCCCACCCATTGTGCAAACCCCAACCGCCCGGCAATGTCGGGCGGTGTCATTTGTGCGGTCACACCGCTTTCCCCCCTCTTGCTCTCATGCGACAATGGCGCTTCGCAACCCTTGTGTAGCCACCCATGTTCAGCGATGTCCTGCAATTCATCATCAATATCCTGTTTTCCCTATTTGGAATCGCCCTGATCATACGGGCCTGGATATACGCAATACGCCTGCACCCGTTCAATCCCTATTCCCAAGCGGTCTTGCGCACCACAGAATGGCTGGTGGGACCCATACGCAGAATCATCGGACCGGGCAATCGCGTCGACTGGCCAAGCATTATTGCCAGCTGGCTAACCGCGCTGGCATTCTTGTTATTGACGTGGGTGGTTTTAACGGGCCAGGCTCCTCCGTTGGAAAGCATTCCACGTGCGCTGGTCACCGCATTCCTGACCGTCCTGAAATGGACGTTCAACGTAATACTGTGGCTTACGTTAATACAGGCGATCTTGTCGTGGGTAAACCCGTTGGCGCCTGTCATGCCGGTGTTGCGCACGCTTACAGCGCCGCTCCTGGATCCCATCCGGCGCATTCTGCCCAACCTGGGCGGGCTGGATTTATCGCCGCTGGTATTGCTGGTGTTGGCCCAAGTGGCCATGATGATACTTCAGCGCCTTACATACTCTTTGTTCGGCATTTAGTTCTTAGTGAATATACAGACGCCCGCAAGACGCGGGCGTCTGTGTTTACATTGGCGCTACGCGCGTAGGGCCGCCACCACTAATCAGGCGAACACGCTGCCCGACACTAAGGGGCACATCGGCGGCCTGGGCAACGACCCGGGTTTCACCGTTATCAAGACGGACCGTAACTTCAAGACCCTTGGTCTTGCCGACTTGATTTTCGACCGCATTACCCGCTACTGCGCCCAAAATACCGCCACCTATGGTCGCAAGTATGTTGCCCCGGCCTCCGCCGATCGAGCTGCCGGCCACGCCGCCCAGGGCACCACCGGCCAGAACGCCTGCGCCACTGGAGCGGTCGTTCTGTATCGTGACATTGCGTACGGATTCAACCGTGCCCAGTCGCACGATTTGTTCACGTTGAGCCTGACCGTAGTTATAGACGGAACTGGACGCGGTATCGTTCGCGCAGCCCGCCAGTATTGCCAACGATGCGGCCAGCGCCGTCGCGGCAAGCAGACGCGCCGGGGCGCGGCCCGATTGGCGTGAAGTAATAGTGTTCATGAATGACTCCTTTTTGGCAGCTGCCGCTGATACGCGGGGCTGCGAACCTGTGAACTAACCGAGCAGATTCAGACCATAATGACGGGAAAGGCTGGTACTGATTTCTTCCCGGGAAGGGCGGTGGTTCTGTGGACCGCGTGTTCCAATTTTAAAGCTACCCATCACGTTAGCCAAGCGGCACGCGTCAACCAGGCTCCAGCCTTGGGTCAGTCCATACAATAACCCCGCACGGTGCGCGTCGCCGCAGCCGGTTGGGTCAACGACATGCTCGACTTCAATGGCATCAATATGCGTCTCGGTGCCATTGGC
>CAZONP010000408.1:0-1874 GCA_964581155.1 uncultured Candidimonas sp.
CGACTCAGAATCGAAACGACTAGGTGTAAAAACCTACGGTGGCCAGCTCATTTCGGCCGGTTCGATCATTGTTCGTCAGCGCGGCACTCAGTTCCACCCGGGCGTCAACGTCGGTATTGGCAAAGACCATACCCTGTTCTCGCTGGTTGACGGAACCGTCAAGTTCGCCATCAAAGGCGCACTTAACAAGCGTACCGTTTCGGTTATTTCGGCCGAATAAATTCGGCACAAAGAACCGCAAAAGCCCTGCCGTAAAGGCGGGGCTTTTTGTTTTAGAATAAGAAGCCGCAGCTTAGCCGGCATTGCAGGCTGCCGCGCGGCGGACTGCCCCTCCATACTTGAAAGTACCAAATCATGAAATTCGTAGACGAAGCAACCATCGAAGTCATCGCCGGCAAGGGCGGCAATGGCGCCGCGAGCTTTCGCCGAGAAAAATTCATACCCAAAGGCGGACCGGACGGTGGAGATGGTGGCCGGGGCGGCAGCGTTTTCGCCATAGCCGACCGCAACATCAATACGCTGGTCGATTACCGCTACGCCCGTCTGCACCGTGGCAAGAACGGCGAGAACGGGCGCGGTTCCGCTCAGTATGGCGCTGCCGCACCCGACATCACCCTGCGCGTGCCCGTGGGCACCACCATCATCGACGCTGAAACCGGCGAACAGCTATTCGACCTGGATCGCCACAACGAGAAGGCCACGCTGGCCGCCGGCGGCACTGGCGGCCTGGGCAATCTGCATTTCAAGTCCAGTACCAACCGCGCGCCTCGCCAATGCACGCAAGGCACTGAAGGCGAACAACGCAAGTTGCGCCTGGAACTGAAGGTATTGGCCGATGTCGGCCTGCTGGGCCTGCCCAACGCCGGCAAGTCCACCCTGATCAGCAAAGTGTCCAACGCACGCCCCAAGATCGCCGATTACCCGTTCACGACCTTGCACCCCAATCTTGGCGTGGTCAGAACCTCGCCATCGCGCAGCTTCGTCATTGCCGATATCCCCGGCCTTATCGAAGGCGCATCAGAAGGTGCCGGCCTGGGCCACTTGTTCCTGCGTCACCTGGCGCGCACGCGCGTGCTGTTGCATCTGGTGGACGTCTCGTCCGAAGACCCCGATATCGACGTCGTGGAAAAGGCGGCGGCCGATGCGCGGGCAATTGTTCAGGAACTTCGCCTATATGACGAAGACTTGTACAACAAGCCTCGCTGGCTGGTTCTTAACAAACTCGACATGGTCGACAACCCTGAAGAAGTGCAGAAACGTCTTTGCGAGGCATTGGACTGGACAGGTCCCGTGTTCAGTATTTCCGCATTGAACGGCGAAGGCACCCAGCAGCTTATCTGGAGCCTGCAGGACTGGCTCGATGCCGAACGCCAAAAGGCGCACCTGGAAGAGGACAAGGCACAAGGGACTTATATTACTGAAGATCCGCGCTTTGACGAATCGCGCGGCAACCCCTAACCCAGTCTCTAACCGTTGTCGATTCAATGAACGCTCTGGTCCCCACTCCGTCTGCTGTCGCGCAAGCCAATCGGCTGGTCGTCAAAGTAGGCTCATCGCTCGTCACCAACGAGGGCAAGGGTATTGACCTCCAGGCCGTGGCCCAGTGGGCCGAGCAGATCGCCGGCCTGCATGCCCAGGGCAGACAAGTGGTGCTGGTATCCAGCGGCGCTATCGCCGAAGGCATGGCTCGCCTGGGATGGCCGCGCCGGCCAAACGCCATGCACGAGCTCCAGGCCGCCGCAGCGGTCGGTCAGATGGGGCTGATCCAGGCCTATGAAGCCGCGTTCGCCAGGCACGGCGTACGCACGGCCCAGATCCTGCTCACCCACGAAGACCTCGCCGACCGGCGCCGCTACCTGAACGCCCGCAGCACG
>CAZONP010000409.1:0-1842 GCA_964581155.1 uncultured Candidimonas sp.
CGACCTTTCCAGCCCGGACGCTGCTCTATTCTGTTCGGCGGCTGAAGCCGAAGGGTTCTTCTTCGCCGGCCTGTGTCCCATGCAGCCCTGGCCTTATACGCTGACCTTGCAATACCTGAACAACCTGAGCCTTGACTACGACGCAATCCATGCCGTGGGCGCGCAGGCTGAACGGCTTAAAGCCTTGGTGCGTGGAGAGCAGCAACGGCTTGAATAGGGGTGCCGCGCCGGACTCCATGCGGCACGCCGCTTGCAGGGCATCCGTTCGTACCATGCGCGCCTGGCGCCTTAGCCGAGGAGGTAATCATAGTGGCCCATACCATCGAACGTCGATATTCGCAGGCAGTTCACCCAATTCATGCGGTGTTTCTAGCGGGAACCATTCCATTTTTTCTTGGGGCGGCACTTAGCGATATGGCCTACGCGTCGTCTTACCACATCCAATGGAACAACTTCGCCTCCTGGCTCATCGCAGGTGGGCTCGTTTTTGGGGCTATCGCCCTGATTTTCGCGGTGGTCGACCTAGCGCGCGCCCACCGACGCGCTGCGGGCATTGCCTGGTACACCGTGCTGTTGCTGGCGACATGGGTGCTGGGCTTTTCTAATGCGCTGATCCACGCCCGCGACGCCTGGGCCAGCATGCCGACCGGCCTGGTCCTGTCGGTAATCGTCACGCTGCTCGCCTGTGTGGCCACATGGTTCGGTTTTTGCACGCCACGTTTGGGAGGCAGGAAATGAGAAGCCATCAGCAACTTGTGATTGTCACGCTCTCTGCGCTACTGGCGGCATGCGGCGGTGGCGATACGGAACCCCTGCAATATGGCGCCGCGCCGCAGCTACCCGAACCCGAACGAGGGCTGATGCCCGATATGGTCATCGCCGAACCGGCGGAGTGGGGCGACAGACTTCCCACGGTACCCAGCGGCTATACCATCAGCGCCATCGCTACAGGTCTGAAGATTCCGCGACAGACGCTGGTGCTACCCAATGGCGATATCCTTGTTGCCGAAGGGCGGGGCGGCAGCGCGCCGGATCTGAAGCCCAAGGACTTGATCGCAGGTTACATCAAGGCCCAGGGCAATACGTCCGTGCAGGGCGGCAACCGGCTGACGCTGTTGCGCGACGCGGATGGCGATGGCACCTATGAAATGGCGACAACCTTTGCCGATAACCTGAATGCGCCGTATGGGCTTGCTCTTGTCGGCAGCGATCTCTATGTCGCCAATCAGGATGCGCTGGTGCGTTTCGATTACCGGGAAGGGCAGGACAAGGCAGGTGGGCCGCCCGAAATCATCACGCCCTTGCCATCGGCAATCAATCATCATTGGACCAAATCGCTGGCAGCCAGCGCGGACGGGCAATACCTTTATGTTGGCATAGGCTCGAACAGCAATATTACCGAGCGTGGCATGACGGCAGAAGTCGATCGCGCTGTGCTTTGGCGTGTGAATGCCGCGACAGGCGAATATAAAACCTATGCCACCGGGGTGCGTAACCCCACTGCGCTTACCATACAGCCGGACACCGGCCAATTGTGGGCGGTCGTGAATGAACGCGATGAGATCGGCCCAAATCTGGTTCCCGACTATCTGACGGCTATCCGGGAAGGTGGCTTCTATGGTTGGCCCTACAGCTATTGGGGGCAGAATGTGGACGACCGGGTGCGGCCGCAGGACCCGGAGAAGGTCTCCACGGCGATCACGCCCGACTAGAGTCTGGGGGCGCTGGCCGCCGCCCTGGGCGTGGACTTTTCCAACGAAGCAATGGGCGCGCAATTCGCCGACGGCGTCTTCGTCGGCGAACACGGCAGTTGGAATCGCAAGGATCCCGTTGGCTATAAGG
>CAZONP010000410.1:0-1841 GCA_964581155.1 uncultured Candidimonas sp.
GGGACAGGCCACCGGCATACTGTGCGCGCAATTGCCCGGCAAGTTCATCCTGGCGGCGGCGCAATTCCCGGGCTTGCTCGCCAATGCGGACTTCCAGCGCTTTCAAGCCGGCGTTTGCCGTGCGTTGGCGCGCGTCGAGCTCCGACAGCTGCAGATTGATGGCGGAGATGGCCGATTCCGAAGCTTTCAATTCACGGGCCGCATCGCGGCGCGAAGATTCGTGGCTGTCGATTTCCTTCTGCAGCGCCTGGATTTGCGCGCGCAAGCCCGCCTGCTGTTTCTTTGCCTGCGCCTGACGCTCGGCAAGCGTGGGCTCGGCGCTCCAGGCAAGCCCCGTCCACAAGGCCAGCACCAAAGAACCGAGCGCACGCCGCATGATCAGGCCTTTTTGGCTTTGCCCTGGTTGGCAACGGCGGCCATGGCCGCTTCAATTGCGGCCGGATCGCCAAGATAATAGTGGCGTATGGGCCGCAAGTCGTCGTCCAGTTCATAGACCAGAGGCTGGCCGGTGGGGATGTTCATGTGCACGATGTCGTCGTCGGAAATGCCGTCCAGGTGCTTGATGAGCGCGCGCAGACTGTTGCCGTGCGCGGCGATCATGACCCGACGCCCGGCGCGGATGGCGGGTGCAATGGAATCGTTCCAGAAGGGCAGCACTCGTTCCACGGTGTCTTTCAGGCATTCGGTAGCGGGGAGCTGGCCGGCGGCGACTTTGGCGTACCGGCGATCGAAGCGCGGGTGGCGCGGGTCGTCGTTTTCCAGAGGTTCGGGCGCGATGGCATAGGCGCGCCGCCAGACCAGGACTTGTTCGTCGCCGTACTTCGCCGCCGTTTCGGCCTTGTTCAGGCCTTGCAGCGCCCCGTAATGGCGCTCGTTCAGGCGCCAGCTAAGGCCGATGGGGGTGTGCATGGCGTCCATTTCATCCAGCGCGATCCATAGCGTGCGTATGGCCCGCTTCAAGACCGACGAATACGCCAAGTCGAACTCGAAACCGTTTTGCTTCAGGAGCGCGCCCGCCTGCCGGGCCTGTTCGCGGCCCGTGTCGGTCAGGTCGACATCGGTCCAGCCCGTGAAACGGTTTTCCAGATTCCACTGGCTTTCGCCGTGGCGCATCAAAACGAGTTTATGCATAGTAAGCCCACGTTTTATATGGAGTTAGTTGAATATTGGCGTCCATTTTATAATCGACCGATCCTTCTTTACTTCAAGAGATAAATCGAGATACATATCGTGGACTTCTTCCTAAGCCAGAACAACCTCATCATTGTACTTATTGCCATAGTTTCAGGGGCATTGCTTCTGTGGCCAACCTTGAGCACCCGGCGCGGCACGCACCCGGTCACCGCCACCGAAGCGGTTCAACTGGCAAACCGAAGCCAAGGAGTCTTTATCGATGTACGGGGAACCGAGCAATACAAAGCGGGCACAATCGCCCAGGCACGCAATGTGCCCCTAGCTGAACTCGAGGCCAAGCTTGACTCCTTGCCGAAGAACAAGCCGCTTATCGTGTTTTGCGACACCGGACGCGAATCAATCCGCGCCGCTGCAATGTTGCGCAAACACGGTCGCGAAGCCGTCAGCCTCGAAGGCGGCCTGCGCGGCTGGGCACAAGCGGGCTTGCCGCTAACCAAGAAAGCCTGAGCCACACCCCTACTCGCCGAGGATCTTCATGGCCAACGTAACGATGTACTGCACGGCAACGTGCCCCTATTGCATTCGCGCCGAAATGCTGCTCAAACAGCGCGGCGTAACCGAGATCGACAAGATCCGTGTCGACCTGCAGCCCGAACGTCGGGCCGAAATGATGCAGCGCACGGGTCGACGTACTGTTCCACAGATCT
>CAZONP010000411.1:0-1835 GCA_964581155.1 uncultured Candidimonas sp.
CGGACCCGTCGAAATAATAGTTATAGTCGCCAACGACCACGTCGCTCCATTGAGCCACGTCGTGTCCCAGCCAATACGGGCACACCTGGTGGTCAAGGGCGATTTCCCGCAGGGCCTCCTTGTCCAGCATGGCCGCCTGAACCGCAGCCTGGCGAGCGGCGGGCAGGCGATCGTAGAAGCCCTTGGCCAGAGGGCATGAGTCCCCGTGGCATGCCAAGTCAGGAAATTCACATGTCTTTTCACGGGCGGTGAGTTCGAGCACGCGCAATGCGCCGGCTTGGGGTGGCGTGTGCGCTCGATGATTATTGCCGCCACGTAGAGTTTTGAGCGCGTCCAGTGCCAGCCGGCGGCCCGATGTTTTGGCCGTAAGAAAGAAAACCTTGTCGACGATGTTGCCGGCGCAGGCCTTGAGCAGAGGAAAAAGGGTTGCGACGGTTTTCCCTATGCCGGTGGGCGCCTGGGCCAGAAGACGGCGTTTGTGGCGAGCCACCTTGAAGACAGCAACGGCCAGGTCCCGCTGCCCACGTCGGTAGTCGGGATAGGGAAACGCCATCGCAGCTAGCGCCTGCTCACGTGTGCGCAAATGCGCCTGTTCCTGGTCCGCCCAAGCCAGGAAGCGTCGGCAATGGTCATCGAAGAACTGTTCGAGTTCGTGTGCGGACAGATCCTGGACGAGCACGCTTTCCTTTTGATCGGCGATATCGTAATAGACCAGCGCAACGCGTATGCTGGGCAAATGCCGATCCTGGCACATGAGATGCGCATAGATTTTGGCCTGTGCCCAATGCAACATTTGGTGGTTGACAGGCAGGGCGGCTAGTGATCCGCGATGCGTTTTTATTTCCTCAAGCTGATTAAGGCCTGGGTCGTAGCCGTCGGCGCGCCCGCGAACTTGCAGGTGCCGGTAGCTGCCGCAAAGGCTGACTTCAGCAAGGTACGTTGACGCGCGTCGCGCCCGCACGATGGCGTGTCCCTCGATGCCTTCCAGCGAAGTGGGGCCGGGCGTAAAGCGTAAATCAAGGTCACCCGATTTGGCGGTGAACTCGCATAGCGCGCGTACCGCAACCGAATACGTCATAGCGTATTGTCATACTGGACATGGCACACGCGGACAGGCATGTGGTGCTCATGGCAAAACGCCAGCCAGCGGACTTGGTTGTCCTGCAAGCGATCTCCCGGTCCCTTGACCTCTACCATCTGGTAGCGGTTTTCATCCGGCCAGAACTGGAAAAGATCCGGCATGCCTGCACGGTTGTTTCGCACGTCGTTCGCCAGTCGCTCGAATACCGCCTTAAGGTGGGTTGCGGGGATGCAGGCCAGGGCCAGTTCCAGCAATCCGCCTTCGATAGCTTCCCATGCGACAAATGGCGATTGAATGCCCACTTTGACTTGTGCATTACGCAAAATTGTTTCCTTGTACTGCCCGTTATGCAGTTGTCCCAGCAATGCGCTGAACGCGGGTTCGCGGCGGAGTCGAAAGTGCGGATGGTGCAGGTCTGCCGGCCCCTGTTGATAGGGGTGGAAAAATGCCCCAGGCACCGGGCTGAATATAGCGTCCCAGAACAAAAGGCCGAATAGGGACTTGAATAAGACATTCTCGGTATAGAACACCGGCGCGTCCGGGTGGTGCAGATGGCGCAGGACAACGTGCTCGACACGTGTGCCGCCAGTGGGACGCGCCAGAACGAGGATGTCACGGGCAACGTACGGGAAGTCGGCTCCCTTGACGGGACTTTGACCGTGCACGTGGCGGTGCAATCGGGTAATGGTTCGGGTTACCTGCTGATACTCCGCTTCGCTTTCGGGCGCTTGCACCGCAGCCGTGGCAAGCGCCA
>CAZONP010000412.1:0-1819 GCA_964581155.1 uncultured Candidimonas sp.
CTGCGCTCGCCTCCCCATTGATCTGGAGGCTGGTTGCCAAACGGTATGTAAACCATGCCCAGGGCCTCGTCCACGCTGGAAATGGACCAGCTATTGGGTGAGCTTTCCACATAGGATTCGCCTTGGGCTATGGGCTGCGTAACCTCGGGGTTGCCGGGATCCCAATTCCATACCAGCCCGCCAGTGTTGACGTCGTATGCGCGGATCACCCCAGAGGGCTCCGACACCGAGACATTATCGAGCACCGTGCCACCAACGATAATCAAGTCTTTCGTGACGACCACAGGCGACGTCGAGTAGTATCCGCCAGGGCGTCTATTGGGCATATTTGCCCATAAATCGATTTGCCCTGTGCCGCCGCCAAAGTCCGCGCACACGGCCCCGTCCTGCGGATTCAATGCAATGATGCGCCCGTCGGCAGTCGGCAGGAACAACTTCGCGTTACATGACTCAATGGTTTTTCCCGCCGCAGACGCAACGGGAAGTCCGGGACTAGGCGCCGGTATCGTTTGCGCTTGCTCCAGCGCGGGTGCCGTGCTGCCGGCCGGCGTTGAAGGTGGCAGGTAGGACAGACCGCGACATGTCAAATGCTGGAGTGCCAGCTTGTCTTGAATGACAGGATCATAGCGCCAGATTTCCTCGCCAGTGGTCGCATTCAGCGCAATGACAAATTGATGAGGGGTACACAAGTAGAGCAAATCGCCTACTTTCAGTGGTGTGACCTCGAACGTCGTTTCGATAGGATCCCCAGGCCGCCCACGCTCGTCACCCGTCTCGTAGTGCCACGCCACTTCCAAATTTGCCACATTTTCAGGAGTAATCTCCGTCAGGGGCGAATAGCGTTGGCCATACCCTGTGCGACCATACGCATGCCATTCGTCTGTCGGCACCTGTTGCTCGCTGGGTACCAGCTCAGTACGCACCTCAGGCAGGACCCCTTCGATCTTGTGCGGGTCCACCATCCATGTCGCAATCGCGACGACAACGAAAATTCCTAGCGCCACTGTCAAGGCGCTGGCGCCTGACGCGCGCCCCGTCAACAGTGGTCGGCGCACCCACGGTGTCGACAGCAATAGGCCAAACAGAAAAATAACACCGCTGCGGGCAGCAAGCGGCCACCAGTCCAGTCCCGCTTCCCATATGGCCCATGCCACCGTGGCAATGACAAGGACAGCGTACACCCAAAGCGCGGCACGATTGTGCCGAATCAGCAGAACGCTCGTCGCCAAAAAGGCCAGACCGGCAAGCGCGTAATACCATGAGCCGCCCAACGCAACTAGCCAGACCCCCGCTGCGACCAGGGCAATACCGGATAAGCAGAGAAGCGCGGCCGCAAGGGCTAGAACGCGGTTGTGTATACGCTGCATGACGTCTCCTCATAAGTCGTTTCAAGTAAAAACGAGTGAACGCATGCCGGCGGCAAGTTTGATGCCCGTCTGCTGTACAACAACTAAAGGGCCAATGTCACCAGCCGCCCAGGGGCGCTGGGCGTCTCATAGACCGATAGTTTTTTTGATTTGTCGGTTTTGTGCGGCAACAAGCGCTTCCAGCTCGGCGCTGGAGTCGGTACCCAGTTCCAGCAACATGACCAGGCTATCCTTTTTCATTGCCTTCGCCGTGGCGGCAATTGCCCGATATTTGGCAACCTCCTGTTGCTGTGCCATGTCGGACCCGCGTGTTGCCGCCCCGTTCCCGACATTCGTTTCAATATCGTTCAGAAGCTTGGGATTGCGCTCGAAGAAACGTTGCTTGCCACGTGCCACCGCCGCCTTGATTTTGGTCGCTTCGTCTGTCATATTGGTTCCGATTTCCATGGTGG
>CAZONP010000413.1:0-1814 GCA_964581155.1 uncultured Candidimonas sp.
TGCTGCATGTTCAACGCGGCGGATCCGGGCAAGTCGTCGACGCAGCCATGATAGATGGTGTGGCCTGCATGATGGCCATGGTGTATTCATATAAATCCATGGGCCTATGGGCCAATAAGCCCGCCAGTAATTTGCTCGACGGCGCTGCTCCGCAATATCGCACCTATCAGTGCAAGGATAAACGCTGGATCGCTGTTGCTCCTCTTGAGCCCGCTTTTTTCAGATGCTTTCTCGAGGCATTGGAAATCGATGTCCGCCGCTACGGTGATCCGCAGGACCAGGGGCTATGGCCCCAACAACACGAGCAATTGAAGCGGATATTTGCCAGCCGCCCTCGAGACGCATGGGCGGCGCAATTTCAAGACTTGGACGCGTGTGTGACGCCAATACTGGACCTGGAAGAAGCGCCCCGACACCCTCACAACGTCGAACGCGAAACTTTTGTCCCGGTAAACGGCTCGGAAAAGCATTTCCAGCCCGGAATCAGTCCGCGTTTCTCCACCCAACCCAGCCGTATGCCGGGTCGGCCATGCCTGCCTGGGGAACACACCCACGAGATACTTGCCGAGCTTGACGCCCGCTGAGTCCGAGAATAAAAAAATACCCGCACGTTTATTATTCGCGTGCGGGTATTTTTATTTGAGGACGTTCAGGATTTTTTCGTGATCATTGGGCAGGTTGATTCAGACAAGGGTTTGAATGCCTCATTGCCCGGAACGGTGCCCACCAGCTTCAAGTAGTCCCAAGGATACTTGGATTCGCCAGGCGTTTTCACCTGAAACAAATACATGTCGTGCACCATACGGCCGTCCTCGCGGATTTTACCGTTCTTGGTATAAAAATCACTGATTGGCAACTCCTTCATTTTCGCCATGACGGCATGCGTTTCAGTCGTGCCGGCCGCCTGCACCGACTTCAAGTAGTGAAGCACCGACGAGTACGTTCCAGCCTGGCTCATGTTCGGCATGGCTTTGACAGTGTCGAAGTAGCGTTTTGAGAACGCACGGGTTTCGTCATTCATATCCCAGTAGAAGCCTTCGGAAAGCATCATCCCTTGTGCCGTCTCGAGCCCCAAGGCATGAACATCATTCACATACATAAGCAAGCTGGCGAGTTTCTTGTCGCCATCCGGCTTCATGCCAAACTCCCGAGCGGTTTTAATGACATTGACCAGGTCATTGCCAAAACTGGCCAAGCCCACGGTATCCGCATCACTGCTTTGCGCCTGCAGAATCAACGAAGAGAAATCCGCCGACCCCAGTGGATGCGTGACCGACCCGACAACCTTGCCGCCTTCAGCTGTCAATGCGTCTGATGCCGCCTTGACGATATCGTGCCCGCCCGAGTAATCCGCCGTTATGAAGTACCATTTTTTCCCGCCGGCTCGCACGCCGGCTCGCGCCACCGTGTTGGCCAGCGAGTATGAGTCATAGGCGTAGTGAACGGTCGTGGGGCCGCACAGCTCGTTTGTGATTTTGTCGGCGGCGGGGCCGCTGAGCACGAGGATTTTATCCTTCTCGCGCGCAACATTGAGCACCGCCAGTGCGGCGGCGGAACCTGTGACGTCGTGAATTGCGTCCACCTTATCCACATCGAACCATTCGCGCGCCTTGGCTGCGGCAATATCGGCCTTGGCCTGGTGGTCTGCAACCAGCAGTTCCACTTTCCTGCCTAAAACTGTACCGCCGAAATCCTCGATCGCCAATTGTGCGGCCCTGGCCGTACCCTTTCCGGCAATGTCCGCGTAGACGCCAGTCATATCGAGAATAAGCCCGATCTTGACAGCGTCCTTGGCGGCGGCGGGGCCACTGAGC
>CAZONP010000414.1:0-1810 GCA_964581155.1 uncultured Candidimonas sp.
CCGGCTTTTGCGCCATGGCCTGGCCCGTCGCCAGCAAGCCGGCCAGCCCTAAAAGGCCGGCGCATGCAACGCCGATCATGTACCTGCCTAAGCCTGCTGGTGTGAAGCTTGCGGTCATGGCGGCTCCTTTGAAGTCGTTACTCCGGCAGGGCTGGATCCGTGTAGTCCGGCAGTTCGTCGTCGGAGTAGTCGGGCAGTTCCGTGCCGGCGCGGCGGCTGTCCACCTGGGCCTTGCGGCGTTGCAGGTAAGCGTCGCGGATAAAGCTGTAACGGTCAAGCGCTACTTCGTTAACAAGTTCGTCCGCATCCAGCAGGCTGGCGCGCGTGTCGACCACATACACGCCCAGTATGGAGTTGCGCAGGCCCACGTTGTCGATCTCGAAAACGGGGGTGACAGGCGACACGCCGGCGGCGATCGTGCCCACTGTGGCGCCCGTGTCGCGCACCGAACTGGAACCCAGGAACGGCAGCACGACATAGGGGCCGGAGCCCAGGCCCCACACGCCCAGCGTTACGCCGAAATCGTTTTGTATGCGCTGCGACCCGTTCATCGAGGCCACGTCGATGCAACCCCCCAGGCCGACGGTGGTGTTGAACAGCACCCGGCCCAGCGTATTGAAGAAGTCGTGTCCGCGCGCCTGCAGGAAACTATTGGCCGCCGACCAGACGTCGCCAATGTTATTGAAAATGTTATGGATACAGGTTTGCACGGGCTGGGGCGTCAGCGCGTCGTAGCCGCTGGCCACCGGTTTCAGTACCGCGCGATCCACCGTGTCGTTGAATGCGTACATGCCGCGGTTATAGCGTTCCCAGGGGTCGGCCGGATTGGGCTGGCTGACGCTGGCGCATCCTGCCGCAAGCGCGCTGGCGCCCACGAGCGCCGTCAGGCGCAGGTACCGGTTGGAAGCGGGGCGAACGGCTGTGATGGATTCAGTCATGATGGGATCAGTTCGGTAGATCGCCAGTTGCGGGAGCGGGCGCGCTGCCCCCGTCGCTGGCCGAGTTGTACAGGAATTTGCTGATAAGTTCTTCAAGGACCACGGCGCTTTGCGTGAACTGGATTTCGCTGTCTTGTGCCAGCATTTTTTCTTCGCCGCCCGGCGTCAGGCCCACGTATTGTTCGCCCAGCAGCCCGGATGTCAGTATGGATGCCGACGTATCGGTTGGGAACTGGTACTTTTCTTCCATGTCGAGCGTGACGACGGCCTGGTAGCGTTCGTTGTCGAAGCCTATGCCCGCCACGCGGCCGACCACGACACCGCTGCTCTTAACCGGCGCGCGTGTCTTCAGCCCGCCCAGGTTGTCGAAGCGCGCCTGCACCTGATAAGTGGAGGCGAATGAAAAGGTGCTCATGTTGCCCGCGCGCAGCGCCAGGAAAATAAGCGCAATGGCGCCCAGCAGCACAAACAGGCCTACCCAGAAATCGGTTTTTTCACGCGTCATGATTGATCCGTTGTCGTGTTAATTGCTGAACATCAGCGCGGTAAGTACAAAATCCAGCCCCAGCACGACCAGCGATCCGGCTACGACGGTGCGGGTGGTGGCGCGCGACACGCCTTCCGGCGTGGCCTTGGCCGTCCAGCCTGCATGCAGCGCGATCAGGGTGACGGCAATGCCGAAAACGAAGCTCTTGAATACGCCATTCAAGACGTCCTTGAAGACGTCGACGCCGCCCTGCATTTGCGACCAGAATACGCCGGGATCGACGCCTATGAGCAACACGCCCACCACCCAGCCGCCCATCACGCCGACCATGGAGAATACCGCCGCCAGCACCGGCATTGCGATCACGCCGCCCCAGAAGCGCGGC
>CAZONP010000415.1:0-1793 GCA_964581155.1 uncultured Candidimonas sp.
GCGACCGCATGATCGAACTGCCCGGCCGGCGCATTGCCACACGCAACACGCATGGCACGGGCTGCACCCTGTCGGCCGCGCTGGCCGCGTTATTGCCGCGCCTGAACGACGCGCCGCAAGCCGCGCATCGGGCCAAGGCCTACTTGGTGGCGGCAATCGCCCGGTCCGAAGAACTAAGCGTCGGCGAGGGCCACGGACCCGTCCAGCATTTCCATGCCTGGTGGCCAAAGCCACAGGCAAATAAGCTATAGTAGCTATGATCTTCCCCGGCTACTGCAACCTTTCCTTACCTTCTGTAGAACTATGAACGCGACTGCCCTTCCAGAAATTGAACAGGCTCGATTCAACATGATCGAGCAGCAAATCCGTACCTGGGAAGTCCTGGACGACCGCGTACTGCAGGCACTGGCCGCGGTTCAGCGCGAACGGTACGTCCCCGCGCAATACCAGGCAATGGCTTTTTCAGACGTCGAAATCCCGTTGATCATAAACGCCATCGACACGCGCGAAACCATGCTCACGCCCAAGGTGGAAGCGCGTCTCGCACAGGAACTGCAACTCAAGCCTACCGACTGCGTGCTGGAAATCGGTACGGGGTCAGGCTATCAGGCGGCGTTGCTTGGCGCGTTGGCCCAGCAAATCACCAGTATCGAAGTCGACAGCCGCCTGGCCGCCTTTGCCGTGCAAAACCTGCAGCGCAACCACGTCGACAACGTCAAAGTGGAAGTCGGCGACGCCCACACGGGTTGGGGAACCACCGAATACGACGCCATACTGCTCACAGGATCGGTTCCTGTCGTGCCTGACGCTTACAAGTATCAATTGCGTGTGGGCGGACGCCTGGTCGTCGTCGTGGGTCAGAACCCCGTCATGACAGCCTGCCGCATCACCCGCAGCAGCGCGGCCAGCTTCGAAACCACCATGCTGTTCGACACCGTCATCAAGCCGCTGCGCGGCGCTACAGTGTCTCAATTCAAGTTTTAGATATATGCGCAACGCGCCCTGGTACGCATGCCTGTGCCTGGCGCTGACGCTGGGTGGGTTTATGCCGGCCCACGCGCAAGACCTCCTGCAGGTCTGGGAACTTGCCCTGCAGCGCGACCCAATCTACGCCGCCAATCGTGCCGGCCGCGACGCCGAACAGGAAAAAATTCCGCAGGCGCGTGCGCGGTTGCTACCCTTCATCACGGCCGATGCCGTCGCCGAAGTGGAGAACAGCCGGCGCCTGCGCACGCTGGGCGATAGCGCCAGTCAACGACGCGCCCTTTGGGCCCTGACGCTGGTGCAACCGGTCGTGGACATGAGCGCCTGGGGCAACTACAAGCGTGCCGAATATATTGCCGCACTGGCCGACATAGGCCAGGCAAACGCGTACCAGGACCTGGTCTTGCGCGTGGCCCAAACGTATTTCGACGTATTGGCGGCGCAAGACACCTTGCGCGCCCTGCGCGCTGAAAAGGACGCGGTACAGACGCAGCTACGCGCCGCCCAGCAAGGCTTTGAATTGGGCAGTACCACCATTGCCGACACCTACGAAGCTCAGGCGCGCCTGGACCTGCTCAACGCGGACGAACTCCAGGCCATCAACGCCTACGACGTAAGCGTTGACCTGCTCGCGCAGCTTATCAACGAGCGCCCGGGGGAATTGGCCGAACTCGCACCCGACACGGTGCTGCCCGGCCCCTCCCCGAACCGCTTGGGCGACTGGACGGCGCAATCGGCCACCGCCAATCTTGCTGTCGCGCAGGCCACGCTTGCCGCGCGCGTCATCGAAAAGCAAATCGATATCGCCA
>CAZONP010000416.1:0-1789 GCA_964581155.1 uncultured Candidimonas sp.
TGGTTCCAAACGGACGACAACGGGAAGTTCATCTGGCCGGGTTTCGGCGAAAACATGCGTGTGTTGAAGTGGATGCTTGGACGACTGGACAACACCGCCGCAGGTCGCGACAATTTATTCGGCATCACGCCGGGTTATGACGACATCACGTGGGACGGCCTGGACTTCAGCGCCGAAGACTTCAACCGAATTACCATCATCGACAAGTTGCAGTGGGAAAAGGAACTGGCGCTGCACGCCGAACTGTTCGAACGGCTGCGATTCAGGCTGCCCCAAGAACTGACTCGTGCGCACGAACGCTTAGTCCGCCGGTTAGACGAAAGTGCCTAACATGTCAGGGTTTGTAGCTATATTCCCTTAATTGTCATGCATTTATCATCGTAATGGTGTATGTTGGTAGTTCACACACTTGGCAATCATCACTCATGAGGCTTTGTAATGTTAGTTAAACCACGTACGCCCACTCCTTTCCGTCCGCTTCAAACCGGTGTCCAGCAGCTCATCAATGAAGAACGTGCCAAAAAGGCGTCGGCTCCGAACATTATCAGCATGAGCGGCGTCGGTAACGAGCGTTACGGCAAGAAGCACACCAAAGAACCCAGCTAATTGGCGTTAAACTGTAGGGCTTCGGCCCTATAAATGTTAACGAGATATGTCTGATTTCCTCATTGCGGCACTCTACAAGTTTGTTCAGCTCCCCGACTACAAGGCACTACAGGCGCCACTGCTGGCGGTTTGCGAATCTCACGACGTAAAAGGCACCTTGCTTTTGGCCGAAGAGGGAATCAACGGCACAATCGCCGGCCCCGCCCAAGGGGTACATGCCGTCTTGCAGTATCTGCATCAGGACCCGCGTTTCGTCGACTTGGTCCATAAAGAATCACACTCACAGAAAATGCCGTTTTACCGCATGAAGGTAAAGCTCAAGCGCGAGATCGTAACTCTGGGCGTGCCCAACGTTCATGCAGCCACAATGGCCGGCACCTACGTCAAACCTGAAGACTGGAATGCGTTGATCGATGATCCCGACGTGGTCGTGGTCGACACACGCAATGATTATGAAGTGTCCATTGGCACGTTCAATCGCGCCATCAACCCGGCCACCACCAGTTTCACCGAGTTCCCGGCGTGGGTGAAGGCCCAGTCCGCCGAAGGCGGCGTGCTGCACAACAAGCCAAAACTGGCCATGTTCTGCACGGGCGGCATTCGGTGCGAAAAGTCTACCGCCTACATGCGCACGTTGGGTTTCGACGAGGTCTACCATCTGGAAGGCGGCATCCTCAAGTATCTTGAAACCGTCGCGCCCGAGCAAAGCCGCTGGGACGGCGAATGCTTCGTCTTCGATGAACGCGTGTCGGTCAAGCACGGCCTGGAAACCGGCAAGTACGAATTCTGCCGCGCCTGCCGTCTGCCGCTTAGCGCAGAAGACAAGCAATCCCACCACTTTGTGGATGGCGTCAGTTGTCCGCATTGCCACGACATGCATACCCCGGAACAGAAACGGCGGTTTGCCGAGCGCCAGAAGCAGGTGGAACTTGCCCGCCAGCGGTCAGAGCGCCACATAGGCGTGCGTGTCGAGGTAAAGAAAGCGGCAAGCAAGGCGTTATAGCACTGCCCAGGAGGGGCCCCGCGTCATGGACTCCGGCACATTACCTGTACTTTATTCGTTCCGGCGTTGCCCTTATGCCATGCGGGCCCGCCTGGCCATTGTTATAAGCGGCAGCGTGTGCGAACTGCGCGAGGTCGTCCTGCGCGACAAGCCGCAGGCGCTGCTCGACGCTTCGCCCAA
>CAZONP010000417.1:0-1785 GCA_964581155.1 uncultured Candidimonas sp.
CAAGTGGCGCTCGCTTGCCGGGACCAGCGCATTATCCTTATGCTCGTGCCATAAGGGTTTGCCAGCCACGTGTATGACTCCCTCGTCTATGGTTTCGAGCGTCATGAGGATGCGCAATACGGTCGACTTGCCAGACCCGGATGGGCCGATGATAGTCACTTTCTCGCCCTTGCGGACCTCGAAGTTCAGTGAATCAAGCACAGTAACATCGCCAAAGCGCTTGATGACGTTGTCGAATTTGATAATGGGTTCGTTCATCGGAGCGGGAGTCCTTGCTTGGGCAAACGGGTGTCAAGGTATCGCACGGCGGACGATGCAACCAACGTCAATACCAGATACAAGCCGCCCACCATGGAAAGCGGGATAAGGTAATTGAACGTCCTGTCGCCAATGATTTTCGCCACGTTCAGCATCTCGAGGACCGAAACGACTGACAGCACGGGCACATCCTTCATAATGGATACGAGGTAATTTCCCATTGCGGGAATGATGCGGGGTATGGCTTGCGGCACGATGACGATCGCAAAGGTGCGCAGCGCCGTCAGGTCAAGGGCGCGGGCAGCTTCGGTCTGGCCTTGCGGGATCGACTCGATGCCGCCTCGGTATACCTCTGACATATACGCGCTGTATTGCACGCCCAACGCCAGGGCGCCCGTGAGAAACGCCGGCAGCACAATGCCATATTCGGGCAAGACGTAATATAGAAAAAATAGCTGAATCAGAAGCGGCGTGTCGCGCAAAAATTCGGTGATGACTCTTGCAGGCCAGGAAATGATGCGCGAAGGCGATGCCTTCAGGGCAGCCAGCACCAGCCCCAACACAGCGGCTACGGCAAAGCCAAGCACCGTCGCCTGAATGGTGACCCATAGGCCCCTGAGCAAAATGGGAAATATGGAGCCGGCAAACAGCCAATTGTTGGTGGTGTCCCACTCGATGCCGAAAAACATGCTTAGCTCCTACCCGCGCGCCAGCGCCCGACTGAACGCTCCAGCACTTTCATGATGGCGGTCAATACCAGGGCCATGCCAAAATACATAAATAGCAACAATGTATAGATGGTGGTGCTGTCCTGGGTGAAGTTGCGGACTTGTTCGGCCCGAAACGCCAGGTCGCCCAGGCCGATCAACGACACCAGCGCCGTATCTTTCAAATTCTGCACGGCCAGGTTGCCGAAACTAGGCATCATTTCGGGTATTGCTTGTGGTAAGGAGATACGCCACAACACTTGCCTGGGCGTAAAGTCCAAGGCCTTGGCCGCCTCGTGCTGCGAAGGAGGAACCGCCTGAATGGCGCCACGGACAACTTCCGCTCCGTAGGCGCCGATATTCAGCGCCAGCGCGAGCGTACCGGCTACCACGGGCGGCATTCGCAGATCGATGCCTATCGCCTGCCCAAGTACGGGCAATGCGAAGTACAGCCAAAACAGCTGGACCAGCAAGGATGTACCGCGGAATACCTCGATGAAGAAAATCGAAATGCCCTTGGCAATCCAGTTGCGCGAAATTTTTCCGATGCCAAAGGCAAAGGCAAAAAAAGCACCCAGGATCGTGGAATACAGTGTGAGCTGTATCGTCACCCAGGCGCCTTCCAGCAGCGGCGTGCTGTAGCTGATCCAGTCCATTATTGGCTGCGTTCCGCTTACTTAGTTAGACGACGCGTTCGGCTTCATTCACTGCATAGCTCTGCAGTGGTCTTGCTGAACGATTCCTTTGCATCGGTATCGCTGAAACCGTATTGCGCCATCGTTTTCTGCCACTGATCCGTTTTCTTCATTTTGGCGAGCTC
>CAZONP010000418.1:0-1784 GCA_964581155.1 uncultured Candidimonas sp.
AAATACACGCCGCGGTCCAGGAAACACTGGCCGGCCTGGACACGGGACGGCTGCGCGTCGCCGAAAAACAGGGTACGAACTGGGTTGTCAATCAATGGATCAAGAAAGCCGTCCTATTGTCATTCCGGCTTGCGGAAAATAAACCGGCAGGCCAAGGCCCACTTCAATTCTTCGATAAAGTGGCAACCAAATTCGAAGACTACGATGCCAACGATTTCGCGCAAGGCGGTTTTCGCGTTGTCCCGCCCGCTGTGGCCCGCAAAGGTAGCTTCATTGGAAAAAATGTGGTGCTGATGCCGTCTTACGTGAATATCGGCGCATATGTGGACGAGGGCTCGATGATCGACACCTGGGCCACCGTAGGCTCGTGCGCCCAGATCGGCAAGAATGTGCATCTGTCGGGCGGCGTGGGCATAGGCGGCGTGCTGGAGCCACTGCAGGCAAATCCAACAATAATTGAAGACAATTGCTTCATCGGCGCCCGCTCTGAAGTCGTCGAAGGCGTGATCGTCGAGGAAAACTCCGTGTTGGCGATGGGCGTTTTCCTTTCTCAAAGCACGAAGATCTACGATCGCAGCACAGGCGAAGTCACCTACGGCCGTGTGCCATCGGGCTCCGTGGTCGTACCTGGCTCGTTGCCGTCGGCCGATGGCAGCCACAGTCTGGCATGCGCCGTGATTGTGAAGCGCGTGGACGCCCAGACACGCGCCAAGACCAGCATCAATGATTTGCTGAGAGCCTGATGCCGAACTCTCCCGTTCTCGATCTGACCAAGGATTTGATTAGCAGGCCATCCGTTACACCTCAGGACCACGGATGCCAGGAACTGCTGGCCCAACGCCTGGCGCTGTCTGGCTTCGTCTGTGAACACATGGTATTCGGCAACGTGACCAATCTTTGGGCGCGCCGCGGCCAAACGGCGCCATTGCTGGTATTCGCCGGACATACCGATGTCGTGCCCACCGGCCCACTCGACGCCTGGGAAAGTCCGCCATTCACGCCGACCGAGCGCGGCGGCTTCCTTTACGGACGCGGTGCCGCCGACATGAAAACCTCGATCGCCGCCTTTGTGGTGGCTGCCGAGGAATTTGCTGCGGCGCACCCATCCCACCAAGGATCCATTGCCCTGCTGATCACGGCCGACGAGGAAGGACCATCCATTGAAGGCACGGTGAAGGTGTGCCAGGCGCTAGCCCAACGCGGCGAACAGCTTGACTATTGCATCGTCGGCGAGCCGACGTCGGTCGACACCCTGGGCGACACCGTAAAGAATGGCAGGCGCGGATCGTTATCAGGAAAACTGACGATCAAGGGCAGGCAAGGCCATGTCGCGTATCCGCACCTGGCGCGCAACCCGGTACATTTATTGGCTCCTTCCTTGGCAGAGCTTACGTCGGCCCATTGGGATGATGGCAACCAGTATTTCCCTGCAACGACGTTCCAGGTGTCCAACCTGCACGCCGGCACGGGAGCGACGAATGTAGTACCCGGCACTGCCGTCGTCGACTTCAATTTCCGGTTCTCCACGGCCAGCACAGCCGAATCGCTAAAGCAACGCGTGGGCGCTATTCTGGACGGCCACGCGTTGGACTATGATCTGGAATGGACGCTGGGCGGCGAACCCTTTTTAACGCCTGTCGGCGAACTAAGCACCGCATTGTCTGCCGCCATTTTGGAAGAAACGGGTGTCGCCACCCAACTCTCCACCACCGGAGGCACATCGGACGGCCGTTTCATTGCAAAAATCTGTCCACAAGTCATCGAATTTGGTCCCATCAATGCCA
>CAZONP010000419.1:0-1781 GCA_964581155.1 uncultured Candidimonas sp.
GCGGCAAGCAGGGCGTCGTTGCGAGTCAGCTCCCAGGCCTCCAGCATGGAATACACCGAGCTCGCGTGGCGCAAGGTGTTGTACGTGGGAATGAGTCGGCCAAAACACGGAAAGTGGCCGTACACGAACTGGCCATTCTTTTGTACCTGCCGCGCCAGGAAATTGGCGCTGCTGTCGATCAGTGCGTACACCTGATCGGGGGTGAGCTTCTCGATCTGGCGGCGGCCGGCGTTCAGTGAGACGGGGTTGCGCCAACCCAGTCGCGTAGGCGTGCCTGGCAGCCAGTTGGGCTCTACGCCATCGGGCAAGGCGGCTAAAGCAGGGTCGTCGCTGACGAACAGGCCTTCGTGTGCGAACACGTAGACAGGGGTTTCGGGCGAGAAGTCGAGAGTTAGCGCATCGCCGAATCTCCGTCGCGCGGCAACGGTGAAATTCTTGATGTTGACGCCGGCTTCAGTTTTGTCGGCGCCCAAATACAACATGGCGTTCGCGTTAAGTTCTGGTTCCAGAAAGGCAAATCGCAGCTCGGCGTCAAGAGCCACGCCCATGCGGAAGTAGTTGCGTTTTGTTCGCGCTAAGCGCGCGCCCAGTTCTTTCCACGTTGTCGCCTGCGTTTCTACAACCCAGTCGACGCGTAGCCAGCGGGCGTCCACTTTGTGGCGCTGAGCTTCCCTTTGGCAGCCTGCTGCACCGTTTTGCCAAGCTTGGGTGAAATTGCTACCCGCAGCACGGACAATCCGACACCGTGACGTGCCGTCAGTGAAAGAGAAGAACAATAAGTTTGGCGCGGAAGGCGCGTTTTCAAAGCGCGCGGCCAATTCGGCATGGGCGCGGCCGAGCAGGTCGGATAGAGACACCAACGAAATCCTTGCTGGAATTTGACCGGGAGAATGTGACCAATCGTAGTGGTTGACGATGATACGTCCTGGCGTGTCCGACGTCACTTGGCCGCGCTGCCACCCAGTCCCCCAGGGCTTGAAACGCCGCGCGTCGTTTTCCCTTGGCATGTTGGCGGGGCTTGTCGCGTTACATCCATCCGTACGCACACTGTTAAAATATCCAGTCTTTTGCCGCCGCTATCTTTGTCTGTGTGTGATGCCCACTTCCGACCTCCTGCGTGAAGGTCTCGCCTTCGTTGATATTGAAACGACAGGCGGGCCGGCACAGATGCCCTCCATCACCGAAATTGCGATCATCCAGGTCGACGAGTCGGGCGTACGCGAATGGTCAAGCCTGGTGCGGCCTACCGGTCGTATTCCCGAGCACATAGAACGGATGACCGGCATTTCCAACGAACAGGTGGCGCACGCACCGCGTTTCGAAGAGCTGGCGGATGAGGTCTTCGATCGGCTGGACGGTCGGATCTTCGTGGCGCATAACGCCCGGTTCGATCACGGCCATATCAAGGCGGCGTTTCGCCGCTTGGGGGTCAGCATTCGGCCCAAGGTGCTGTGCACCGTGAAACTGTCGCGTCGTTTATTTCCGCATGAGCGCCGGCATAGTCTCGACCACCTGATCCACCGGCATGGCTTGCAGCCAGGCGGTCGGCATCGAGCACTGGCCGACGCGCTGGCCCTGTGGCAGTTCTGGCAATGCGTACACGCCCAATTTCCTCAAGCGCATGTTGATGAAACAGTGCGTGAGCTGATCGGCCAGCCAACGCTGCCTTCCAACCTTGACCCCGCGGATATCGAAGCACTGCCGGATGCGCCGGGCGTCTACCTGTTCTATGGCGAAAACGGCAGCGTGCTGTATGTGGGCAAGAGCACTCGCTTACGTAC
>CAZONP010000420.1:0-1781 GCA_964581155.1 uncultured Candidimonas sp.
TCACCGGCGCCGGTTTAAATACCAGGCACCGATGCAATAGAACGCAGCGCCGGTTTAAATACCAGACACGATGGCACAGGAACCGCCACCGGTTTAAATACCCGACAAGACGCAACCAGTGCCAGCTCAAGCACAAAGTACGCATCACCCTCCAATGTTGCAAGCGTGCGACAAAGCAGCCCCAGTAACAAAATAAACGCCATGGGGTTTACACTTACGCCAAAAGCACGCTATACTTCTGGCACTGCATTTTCAATGCGTCGACATTTTCATACAGCATACGCTGTGTCATAGCAGTTGACTGATTTCTCAGCACCCATGTCGAACGCCATCGCTCCCTGACCCCCGAGCCTTTCGCCGCGTCTTTTCAAGACAATACGCTGCACTTTAGGTTGATTCGGTCGGCACGATGCTCCCAATCAACCAGCGCTTCGGGCACTCTTTCGCCTGCGCTATGTGTATGCCGTTTTTCGGCAAAGGATCACGCATGTCATTTGAAACACTAGGTCTTGTCCCATCGTTGTTGTCCGCCGTCCTGAAGGCCGGTTTTTCGGAGCCAACACCCGTACAAGCCGCCTCCATCCCTAAAGCATTGGCCGGTCACGACCTTATGGTTTCGGCCCAGACAGGCAGCGGCAAGACCGCTGCCTTCATGCTTCCCGCATTGAACCGCATTTCGAACATGCCGCCCAACAAGGGCACTGGCGTCCAGGTGCTGGTACTGACCCCCACTCGCGAACTTGCCATGCAAGTTGCCGAAGCCACGAAGCAATATGGCGCGCACATCAAAGATCTGCGTATTGCCGTAGTCGTTGGCGGCATGCCTTATGGCGCTCAGTTGAAAGCCTTGACACGTCGCGTTGACGTGCTGGTAGCCACACCCGGCCGCCTGATCGATCACCTGCAAGCCAAGCGCGTGAATCTGTCGACAGTGCACACGCTTGTCCTGGACGAAGCCGACCGCATGCTGGACATGGGTTTCATTGAAGACATCGAAACCATTGTCGCCAGCACGCCGAAAGACCGCCAGACCTTGCTGTTCTCGGCTACGCTCGACGGCACCATTGCCCGCCTTGCAGCCAAAATGATGCGCAATCCGGAACAGATTCAGCTTTCGAGCCAGAAAGAAAAGCACACCAATATTACGCAAAGCCTGCTGTATGCGGACGACAACGGCCACAAGATGCGCCTGCTCGATCATCTGCTGCGCGACGCCAGCATGGATCAGGCAATCGTCTTCACATCCACCAAGCGTGGCGCCGACGATCTGGCCGAACGCCTGGCCGACAATGGCTTTTCCGCTGCCGCATTGCATGGCGACATGAACCAGCGTCAGCGTACCCGTACGTTGGGCATGCTGCAAAAAGGCCAGTTGCGCGTCCTCGTGGCAACCGACGTGGCTGCTCGCGGTATTGATGTTCAAGGCATCAGCCACGCCGTCAATTACGACCTGCCGATGCAAGCGGAAGACTACGTTCACCGTATCGGCCGTACTGGCCGCGCCGGTCGCAGCGGCCTTGCCTTCACGTTCGCCACACATGCGGAACGTCATAAAATCCGCCGTATCGAGCACTTCATTGGTCAACCCATTCCGTCGGAAGAAATTGCCGGTCTGGAACCCAAGAAAACGGCACGTCCTACGTATACAGACCGCAAGGGCCCTGGCAAGAGCTTCGCACCGCGTGCAGGCTATGCCGGCAACAAGCCAAGCTATGGCCGCAAGCCGGGCGCTGACCGTGGCGGCTTTGGCGACAAACCTGCCTATGAAGGCCGTCCTGCCC
>CAZONP010000421.1:0-1778 GCA_964581155.1 uncultured Candidimonas sp.
ACACCTCTTTAGCCGCAGGCCCGGAAGGTTTGCGCTATGAACCGGACTTCCTTACGCCCGGGGAAGAACAGGAACTAATCGACCTTATCAACACATTTCCCCTGCGCGAAATGCAATACAAGGATTACACGGCCAGACGCCGTGTCATCAGCTTCGGAGGCCAATACGATTTTGCCAAACAACAGTTGCAACCGGCCAGCGGCCCACCGCTCGAACTTGCACCGCTACTGCGCAAATCTGCAGCATGGATAGGCGTGGCGCCAGAGGCTTTCACACAAGTCCTGGTTGCGGAATATAGTCCCGGCACGCCGCTTGGCTGGCACCGCGATGTTGCCGATTTCGAGGATATCGTGGGCGTATCGCTGTTGAGCACTGCGGTGTTGCGCTTTCGTCCTTACCCACCAAGATCGCCAAAAAAGGCGGATATCGTGAAGCTGCAACTGGAGCCACGTTCCATCTATGTTTTGCGCGGGTCGGCCCGGTGGGCATGGCAACACAGCATCGAACCGACACCGCAATTGCGCTATTCAATCACCTTTCGCACTAAAAGATCACTTCCGGGCGCTGTATAAGTCGTGCAGCGCCAGGCCGACGGCAAATGCAACATAAACCGCCGCCAATGAACGATTATCAAGCCGCCGTTCGAAACCGGGGGTAAGGCGTTGAGGCGTGCACCGCAGGTCAACCACGCAGGCCAGCGCGGCGACTGCGGCGGCATTGCCAACCGTTTTTCCCGGCTTGGGGTTGTGCTTGTGCCGCAACGCCAACTGCTCGAAAGCCAGTGCCCAAAATATCGAGGCGGCGTGGTGAATGGCGTAGCCTACAACGCTATACCTCAGGCTGGGCTCAGCCTGGTGAATTGCCTTGTCCTTCCATATCCAATGACTAACGGCATTGATCGGCGCAATCGCGCTGCGGCAATCGCGCACCCCTACCAGCAGCAGCGCAAGAGTCGATGTCACACTGGCAAAGCTGCCGGAAACAATGGCATTTCTTAAAGTTCGAACCGGCCAATTCATGAGTATTCTCCCTAGCGCATTGGCGATTTAGAATACCGGGAAGCACCCGGTATACCTGAAACCCTGCGCTGATAGCATCAGGAGGCCTCGTGAAAGTTTTACTGACAGGTGCATCCGGATTCATAGGCAGCCATTTGGTTTCCGCCCTGATCGACACGGGCCACCAGGTCGTCGCCGTGGTGCGCCATCCCCCCGCGATCACTCCGGCTCCCACGCTATCGTACTTATGCATGGATTTCAACGCTGCGCTGGACCCGGAGGATTGGCGCAGTGCCGTTGAGGACGTGGACGTGATCATTAATGCGGTCGGCATTTTCCGTGAAACCGACCGGCAATCGTTCGACACCCTCCATCGGGCCGCTCCCTGCGCCTTGTTTTCAGCGGGTGCCTCATCCAGTATCCATAGAATCATCCAAATATCCGCCCTGGGAGCAGACGCTTCGGCGGACACCCCCTTCCTACGCAGCAAGAAAGCGGCCGATGATTTCCTGCTGTCGCTGCCGGTAAACGCAACCGTCGTGCAGCCATCACTGGTATACGGCCCAGGCGGCACCAGCGCCGAACAATTCAACAAGGCGGCCAGCCTTGCCATCATTCCTTTGCCAGGCGATGGCGAGCAGCAAATACAGCCTGTTCATATTGATGACTTGACGAAATTGATACTGGCGCTGGCTCAGCATACCGGCGAGCTTCCATCCCGAATATCCGTCGCCGGCCCGGCGGCCATGTCGTTACGCTCTTTCTACACCGCGCTGCGCC
>CAZONP010000422.1:0-1770 GCA_964581155.1 uncultured Candidimonas sp.
GTCCATCCTGCCCCTGACGACCACGGCGGGAACCAACGCCGAACTCGGCCCAAAAATTGTTGAAGGCCTGCTCACTTACGATTACGACCTGAACCCGCAACCGTTGCTGGCTACTGCGTGGAAAGTCAGCGATGACGGTCTGAGCTATACATTTACCCTAAGGGAAGGTGTGAAATGGCATGACGGCAAGGACTTCACTTCTGCCGACGTGGCTTTTTCCGTCCTGACGCTAAAGCAAGTCCACCCGCGCGGTCGCGCCATTTTTGCCAACGTGTCGGAAGTCCAGACGCCCGACGCACATACCGCCATCATTGTGTTGTCCAAACCCGCACCGTATTTGATCACCGCACTGGCGGGGACCGAATCGCCCATCGTGCCCAAGCATTTGTACGAGGGCACCGATATTACGGCGAACCCGCACAATAGCGCTCCTGTGGGCACGGGTCCATTTGTTTTCAAGGAATGGGTCAAGGGCAGCCACGCGGTATTCGAGCGCAACCCAAACTACTGGGACAAGCCCAAGCCTTACTTGGACAAGATCATCGTCCGTTTCATTCCGGATGCCGTGGCACGGGCTGCGGCGCTGGAGTCGGGCAGCGCCGACCTGGCCGGTCAGGCCATTCCCTTGTCGGACGTGAAGCGCTTCAGCGAAATGCCGCATTTGCGCGTGGACACAACCAGTTGGCCTTATCTCAGCGTCCACCAGCAGCTGTTCTTCAATCTGGATACGCCCGTCTTGCAAAACAAGGAAGTGCGGCGCGCGTTGTCGCATGCCATTGACGTGAATGCGCTGAACAAAGTCGTGTGGTTCGGCTACGGCAAGGTGTCGGCCGCCGCCATCGGCAAGGCGAATACCAAGTACCACAACGCCGACATCAAGCACTTTGCGTTCGATCCGAAGAAGGCCGAGGAGATCCTCGACGCCCAGGGCCTCAAGCGCAAGGCCGACGGCACCCGTTTGAAACTGCGGTTGCTGTACAACCCCTTCCAGGAAAGGCGCGCAGCCGACTTCGTGCGTCAATCGCTGGCCCGCATAGGCGTCGATGCCGTGATCGAAAACTATGACTTCGCGACTTACGTCGGCAAGGCGTATACAGAGCGCGCGTTCGATATCACGCTCGAGGCGCTCGCCAATATTTTCGATCCTACGGTTGGTGTACAACGGGTTTACTGGTCCAAGAACTTCAAGGTGGGCCTGCCATTCTCCAATGCGGCCCACTATGTAAATCCGGAAGTTGATCGCCTGCTTGAAGCGGCGGCTGTTGAAGTCGACGAAACCAAGCGCCGCCAGCAGTTCCTGGATTTCCAGAAACTGGTACATGAAGACATTCCCTCGATCGAATTCGGTGCGAATCCCCTTATTACCGTGCTGTCCAATAAGGTGAAAGACTACGCTCCGACGGGTGAAGGCTTGCGCGGCAGTTTTGCCGATCTGTACATAGAGAAATAATGCCTCATGCGTTCTCCCGCTACGGGGTCGTGGTACGCAAGACCCTGTGGCAAGCAATACCGACTATTGTCGGTATTGTCATTTTGAATTTTTTCCTGCTGCAGCTCGTGCCGGGCGATGCCGCAGATGTCATCGCGGCCGAGTCGGGTGCGGCCACCCAGGAAACCATGGAACAGATACGTGCCCACTTTGGGCTCGATCTGCCTGTGCTGCAACAGCTCGGAAATTATCTCGGCAATCTGGCGCAATTCGATCTTGGCATGTCGCCGCGTCACAATATGCCGGTAACGACGCTTATTGGCGCCCGCATCGGGAACACC
>CAZONP010000423.1:0-1769 GCA_964581155.1 uncultured Candidimonas sp.
TAGCGACATGGCGGAAGGCCGGCCCGAGGCCGCCAGCGTAGTCGCCAACCGCTCGAACCCGGGGTTGTGGCCGACAAGCAGCAGGGTTCCGATATGGTCGGGCGTTTCCTTGATGACTTCAATGATGTTTTCGTGTGCGGCCTCGTAAATGCGGGGCTCGTCGCGCTGGGGGATAGCGGCACCGAGATACGCTTGTACACGCCGCCATGTTTCTTGCGTACGACGGGATGTCGATACGATGGCGAGATCGGGCAAGAGCGGTTCTTGTGCCATGTATTGCCCGATAGCTTCGCTTTGCCGTTGACCACGCTCCGATAGCGGACGTTCGTGATCTTCAACGGCAAAGGGGCGGTCGGCTTCGGCATGGCGTAATAGCAGGAGTCTGCGCATGGTTGTTTTCCTTGATGAAACCGCGGTCGTATCCAAGCTTAGCAGACGGGCGGCGCATAAGCTTGCATGCGGCAGACGTGTGACTTAAGATGCAGAAATCTGTATTGATATGGATAACCCATGAAAACCACTCTTGACCTGAACGACACATTACTGGCTGAGGCCAAAGTCATGGCCGCTCAAAAGCGAACAACATTGACTCGCCTGATAGAGGAAGGACTACAGCTACGCTTGCGCAAGCAGGGTATGCCAGCCAAGTCGGTGCGGCTTCCTGTCTATCGTGGAAAGGGCGGACTCGTGTCGGGCCTTGATGGCCTGAGCAACAAAGCCTTGCTTGGCGCTGCCGATCATGACGCCTGACGTGAATGTTCTCGTTGCCGCCTCGCGCAGCGATCATCCTCATCACGTACCTGCGCTCACCTGGCTGGAACAGGCTATTGCCAATGCCAGCCAGGGCGCAGCGTTCAGCTTGCAGCCCATGGTCATTACAAGTTTCCTTCGGCTCGTAACGCATCCAAAAATATTCGTGCAGCCCACGCCCATGGCCGACGCCATACATTTCATTGATGCGGTGTTGGCGGCGTCCGGCGTTGAGCCGGCCATGCTGGGCGGCGAATGGTCCATTCTGCGTCAGCTGTGCACGGATAACGCGCTTACCAACAATGATGTGCCGGATGCCTGGTTGGCAGCGGCGGCGATTCACCAGAGTGAACATGTCGTCAGCTTCGATGCTGATTTCAAGCGCTTATTGCCAAGAGGGCAGTTCACCCGACTGTCGATAGGGGCGGCGCCATAGATGTCGCGATGCTGCGGAGCCGGCGCCGGCGCTGGATTCATCGTTGCTGGTATATAAACCGGCGCCGGCGACGGGGGCCGGGCGGCGCTCAGACGGTTCGCGGTCAAGGCGTTGCCTTGACTCCCCGCGCGGCAGGCCATTATCAGGCGGTGGCGGAACTTCCGGCGATGGATGATCCCCCGGATCATCCATGAGCACGCCGGTCGAACAGCCGCCCCCTTGCCTCCTGATAATGGCCCACCACGCGGCGCGCCCGTATCGTTCGCTCCACCCAGCCCCCGCCACCGGCGCCTCTCGTAATGATGCAGGGACGATGCGTGTGCCAGCGCTGGCGCCACCCCAACGAATAAGCCCAGGCAAGCCACAGAAGCTCAGGAGAGCCACAGAAGCGCAGGAGAGCCACAGAAGCGCAGGAGAGCCACAGAAGCGCAGGAGAGCCGTCAGCCAGACACCCACGGCTAGCCCAGCCCCGATGCCCACGGCGGCCGGGCAGGCCGGCCGCCGTGGGCGAGCGCATGCCGCCTTTTCTTCAGCCAACTACCGCGACGCAAGAAGGTCAAGCAAGCAGACCGTCTCAGCGTCC
>CAZONP010000424.1:0-1766 GCA_964581155.1 uncultured Candidimonas sp.
CAGCTCATGTTGAGCTTGCCGCTTTTCAGGTTTTCCACCGCATAGGCGACCGGGTCGACGCCCTGCGCCTCGGCCTGGGCGACGATATCCAGAGGATTGGTTTCCAGTTGTGGCGCGGACGGTAGCCAACCCATGCGTTCCGATTTGGCATTCAAGTCGATCAGGCTGAGCTTGTCATAGCCGGCGGTATTGGCGGTCGATGCCAGAATCTCGTCGACGCCCAGCTGTTCATGGCGCCACTGGCTACTGTGCGCGTAGAAGAATGAGGTGCCGTTCATTTGCCGGGGCGGACGCGACCAGTCAAGCCCGAAAGCCAGGGGCGCCCAACCCGACTGCGGACGCAGCTTTTCCTGGCCCACATAATGCGCCCAGCCGCCGCCGCTTTGACCCACGCAGCCGCACATGACCAGCATATTGATAATGCCGCGATACGCCATGTCCATGTGATACCAATGATTCAGGCCGGCGCCGACGATCACCATGGACTTTCCACGGGTTTCGTGGGCATTCTGCGCGAATTCGCGCGCTACCTGTATTACCCGTTCGCGCGGCACGGTGGTGTGCTTTTCCTGCCAGGCCGGCGTATAGGGTACGTCGTCATCGTAGCCGGCCGCCACATTGGGCCCACCCAGACCGCCGTCAACGCCGTAGTTCGCCATTTGCAAGTCGTATACGGTGGCCACAAGAGCGCTGCCGCCATCGGCCAGCAACAGCTTCCTGACCGGAACCCGCCGAAGCTGGACATCGCCGTGCTCGCCGCCGAAATAGGGGAAGGCGACCTCGGCGACTGAATCGTAAGCGCCCATCAGGCTAAGCTGCGGCACAATCGCCTGGCCCGTAGCGGCATCTTTAAGTTCAAGATTCCAGCGGCCGGCCTTGCCGCCCGATTCGGCGCCGGCCTCTCCCCAGCGCAAACCGATGGAGCCGTTAGGGACAACCAATTCCCCCGTAGATTCGTCGATCAGCAGCGTTTTCCATTCGGGGTTGTTATCCTGGCCCAGCGCGTCATCCAGGTGCGAAGCCCGCAGGAAATGATCCGGCATCAGCTTACCGTCACGCTCTTTGAGCATGACCAGCATAGGCATGTCGGTGTATTGCCGGGCGTAATCGCGGAAGTAGTCCGATTTGCCGGGCAGGTGGAATTCCTTGAGAATGACATGGCCCATGGCCATGGCCAGCGCGGCATCCGTGCCTTGCTTGGGAGCCAGCCAGATATCGCTGAACTTGACCATTTCACCGAAGTCGCTGGACACGGCAACGGTCTTGGTGCCCTTATAGCGGACCTCGGTATAGAAGTGGGCATCGGGTGTGCGGGTTTGAGGCACATTCGAGCCCCACACCATAAGATAGGTCGAGTTGTACCAGTCGGCCGATTCAGCGACGTCGGTCTGTTCTCCCCACACCTGCGGGCTGGCGGGCGGCAAGTCGCAATACCAGTCGTAAAAGCTCAGGCAGACGCCGCCGATAAGGCTAAGGTAGCGTGAGCCGGCGGCGTAGCTGACCATGCTCATGGCGGGAATGGGCGAGAAGCCAATGACACGGTCGGGGCCGAACTTGCGTATGGTGTAGGCATTGGCGGCGGCGACGATTTCCATCGACGTGTCCCAGTCGGCCCGCACGAAGCCGCCCAGGCCGCGCACCGACTTGTAGTGGCGCGCCTTGACCGGGTCCTGGCTGATCGATTCCCAGGCGCTGATCGGGTCCAGCGTTTTACGGGCCTCGCGCCACATTTGCATAAGGCGCCCGCGTATCATCGGGTACTTCAC
>CAZONP010000425.1:0-1080 GCA_964581155.1 uncultured Candidimonas sp.
CCGCTGGCTGCTGGTGGGCGAAGACTTCCGCTACGGCCACAAGCGCAGCGGCGACGTGGACCTTTTACGCCGCGCGGGCCGTCAATACGGCTTCGAGGTCGAAACGGTTGCCGATATTGCCGACGAACACGGCCACCGGATCTCCAGCTCGGAAGTGCGCACCGCGCTTGCCGTGGGCAACATGGCGCGCGCCGAACACTTGCTTGGCTACCGCTACCGTATCAGCGGCCATGTCATCCACGGCCAGAAACTGGGGCGCAGCATTGGCTACCCCACAATGAACCTGCGCGTGCCCGCCCAGTGCGCCGCCCGGTCCGGCGTCTATGTGGTGCGCGCCCATGGCTTGGCGCCAGATCCCATGCGCGGCGTGGCCAGCCTTGGGGTGCGGCCCACCGTCTCGCACAGCGGACGGCTGCTGCTCGAGACGCATCTGCTCGATAGCAACGTGAATGCATACGGTAAACTGACGTGCATTGAATTCCTAGACTATCTGCGGGAAGAAGAAAAATTTCCCGACCTTCCCACCATGATCGCTGCCATCGACCACGATGCGCAAAACGCTCGAGACTATTTCGCCCTCCATGGACTATAGAAACACTTTAAATTTGCCCGACACACCGTTCCCCATGCGGGGCGACCTTGCCAAACGCGAACCCGGCTGGGTAGCCGAATGGGAAGAAAAGAAAGTCTATGCGGCCATACGTGAGGCCAGCAAGGGACGACCCAAATTCGTGTTGCATGACGGCCCTCCCTATGCCAATGGCGACATACACATCGGACACGCAGTCAATAAGGTGCTCAAGGACATTATTGTGAAAAGCCGGGCAATGGCAGGCTACGACGCCGTCTATGTTCCGGGCTGGGATTGTCACGGCATGCCCATCGAAATTCAGATCGAGAAGAAACACGGCAAACACTTGCCCGTTGCCGAAGTGCAGGCCAAGGCGCGGGCTTATGCGCTCGAACAAATCGACCGCCAACGCAAGGATTTCAAACGTCTGGGGGTGCTGGCCGATTGGGAACGTCCCTACCTGACCATGAATTTCAGCAACGAAGCCGACGAATTACGCGCCCTTGCAC
>CAZONP010000425.1:1090-1757 GCA_964581155.1 uncultured Candidimonas sp.
TGCACGCATCATGGAAAAGGGCTATGTTTTTCGGGGCCTCAAGCCTGTGAACTGGTGCTTCGACTGCGGGTCTGCGCTGGCCGAAGCGGAAGTTGAATATGCCGATCGCAAAGACACGTCGGTCTACGTGGCGTTCCGGTTTGGCGACACCGCCAAACTAGCGCACGCCTTCGGCCTGCCCCAGGTAGACGACGGCGCGATCGTCATATGGACGACGACCCCATGGACACTGCCCGCCAACCAGGCGCTCAATGTGCATCCCGAAATCGACTATGCCCTGGTCAAGCTGGATCAGCCCTGTGGCGCAGGCTCCACGCTGTTGCTGGCGCAAGACTTGGTCGACACGTGTCTGGCGCAATGGAAGCTTGGCGGCCAGATTATCGCCACCGCAAAGGGCGACGCACTTACCAATCTTGAATTCAAGCACCCGCTGTACGACGCTGACCCCGGCTACCAGCGCATGGCGCCTGTCTACCTGGGCGACTACGTCACCCTGGATTCCGGCACCGGCGTCGTCCATTCGGCGCCCGCCTATGGCATTGAAGACTTTGTTTCGTGCAAGGCGCACGGCTTGAGCGATGACGAGATCATCAATCCCGTCATGGGCGACGGGCACTCCGTCGATAGCTTGCCGTTATTCGGCGGCCTGATGATCTGGAAAGCCAAC
>CAZONP010000426.1:0-1741 GCA_964581155.1 uncultured Candidimonas sp.
GAAGCGACACCAGGACGTCTTCTATTTCAGCTTTGATGCCCGAGCTTTCGGCCTGGAGAATGCGCGTGGACTCGGACAATTGCTCCGCCGTGGCGCCGAATTCGCCCAGCACGCGCTGCACGGCCTTCTCGGAATTTTCGATGGAAGCCGCTTCGTCCCGCGCATAACGTTCCGTGCGTTCCATGACAGTGGCAATCGCCGTATTCACGGACTCGACCGTCGTGCTGATGCGTTTGCCGGTGTCCGCCGACATGCTCGACAGCTTGCGGACTTCGCTTGCAACAACGGCAAAGCCGCGCCCCACTTCACCGGCGCGCGCCGCTTCGATCGAGGCGTTGACCGCCAGCAAATTCGTTTGCGCCGAAATGCTGGCGACGTCGGCGGCCATGTCCTTCAAGTCGTTCGTGAAAGCTGACAATGTGCCTATTTGATCCATCATCGACGTCATCGCCTGCAGCGCCGACTTCAGCGAAACGATGATATCGCCCAGATCCTTCTGGCTCACGCCCAGCAAAGCGACAATGCCTTTGCCGTCGGTTCCGCCGCCTGCCGCATTCGACATATCGACCGCCGTCTGTAATCGCCGGCTAAGGTCGGCGAAGCGGACGGTCAGGGATACGACGGCCTCCTCGGTTTGATTGCGTCCCGTATCTATCTGCTTGCCCCAAATGGGTAGCAGCTGCTCGCATAAATCCGTAACGTTATCGCCGGCAACCTTAACCTCTTCGCGTTGCGCCTTTGAGCGCGCGAAGGCGCGCGCCGCCCATAGAGTGGACGCGCCGCAGACAACGGCAAGGATCAGCCCATGAATGTAGCGGCCCTGCGGCAAGCTGGGGGCCATGACCAGCGCAATGCCGACGATTCCCGTGATCAGAGGTGGCAGCCATGGCGTGAAGGCGTGACCCGTGCGGGACAAACTTAAAAGGGAACTCATGCTACTCGCTACAGTAATATCCAGTTTCTACATACTCGTCTGGTTACTAAACCGTTGCAATCAGTTATGCCGCGTTATTTGCTAGGGAAATAGCCGTTCCGTTCGTAGGGATTTCCCTAGCCGCAAGAATCGGACTGTCGGCCAGCTGAAAAGTACTTACAAGTTGCGCCAGGGCGGCGGCCTGGTCCTGCAACGCTTCAGACGCGGCAGCCGCTTCGTGCACCAGCGCGGCATTTTGTTGCGTGACCTCGTCCATTTGCAGCACGGCCTGGTTCACCTGCTCGATCCCGGATGTCTGCTCGCGGCCGGCCATGGTGATCTCCCCCATAATATCGGTGACGCGTTTGACGCTGTCGACTATGTCTTGCATTGTCGTGCCCGCCTGGTCGACCAGCCGCGTGCCGGCGGAAACATTTTCAACAGAGTCATCGATAAGCCCCTTGATTTCCTTGGCCGCGCCGGCCGAACGCTGCGCGAGGGTGCGAACCTCGGCGGCCACCACAGCAAAGCCACGGCCCTGTTCACCGGCCCGGGCGGCTTCGACGGCGGCATTCAAGGCCAGAATATTTGTCTGAAAGGCTATGCTGTCGATCACGCCGATAATGTCGACGATCTTGTGCGACGACTGACTGATGCCGGCCATGGTAACAACTACTTCGGACACGATGGCCCCGCCCCTGCTGGCAATGTCGGAGGCCGAAATGGCCAACTCGTTCGCCTGGCGGGCGTTGTCGCCGTTTTGCTGCACGGTTGACGTCAGCTCTTCCATCGATGCGGCTGTCTCCTGCAACGAGCTGGCCTGCTGTT
>CAZONP010000427.1:0-1732 GCA_964581155.1 uncultured Candidimonas sp.
GCATGGCCATGGCGAAAAGAAAACCGAACATGACGGGGCGCACGACCTGGCCGATGGCTGAGGGATCGTCCAGCCACGGCGCTTCGCGCCCCTTGGCCGACTCAGGGCCTGCTCCGCCCGAAGACGGATGATGCGACCCCGCTGCCGAGAGCCCGGGACGTAGCCGCCGTATGGCAAACGCGCGGTCCATCAAAACGGTAAGCAGCAGCAGGAGTTCAATGGCGGCGACCAAGGCAACGACGGCCACAGTCGCCGCGTCCATGATGCGGGCGCGCACACCGGCCTGGATTAGGCGACCGTCCAACAACAACTGCAACTGGCCCACAGACTGGCCACCAGCCTTGGTCCGCAAAGGGAAACTGACCACTTCATCGTCGTTTACCGTAAGTGTCGATGCCTCTTGGAGATCCAGACCGCCATGCGCGCCGGCGCGATACACGCGCGTGCCGGCGGCATCGACGATGCGCAGTTCGCGCAGCACGGGAAATGACGCCGCCAGACGCGCCATGGGACGCTCCACGCCTGCAAGTTTTTCGAGCGCGATGCCGTACGCAAGCACGCGGTTCAAATCGCTTTGCAGACTGGCGCCAACTACTTCAGCGTTGTCCCGCGTAACGCCGATCCAGGCGTCACGGAAACTGGTGATGGTGTGGGCGGCATATACCCCCTGGGCCAGCAGCAAGACCAGCAACGGCCAAGCCAGCCTGGCTTTGCCCGCCGCCGCCAGCGCATGCACGGGCAAGACGAAGCGAAAGACAATGAAGAGCAACAGCGCGGCCCCCAGGGTGGTGAGCGCCAGGACTTTGATATTCTCAGCCAGGAGGCCTTCTTCGGTAAGCGTGTGGGGCTTGACCCGAACGATCAGACTGCCTTCAGGCGCGGCATCGGGCTTGCCCAGCGGCAGGACGATCCGTATGCCCCCGCTTTGGGAGCCCGTGCTTGTGGAACCGCCGCTTGCGGAGCCGCCGCCGACGGTCTCTTCCTGCAGCCCAAGCGACGAGCCTCCCACCTGCGCCAACACCCGCCCATCGGCCAGCACTACGCTGGCTTGCGACATGTCGGGCACGCGCTCCCGCAGCGTTCGTAAAAGCTGTGTCAGCCCGAAGTACTGTGCCAGGGGCTTGCCGAGTTGCAGGCCATTCTGGATCTGGCCGGCGGTCTGCCCGGCCACGAGCCGCACGCGTTCGGTCGTGTTGTCGTCGACCAGACGGCTCAGGGCGGACAAGCTGAGCGATCCGACCAGCGCCTGGGCCACCAGCAACACCAGCATGCACGCCAGCAAGACACTGCGTACCGGCTTGCGTCGCGAGCGCGCCGCCAAGATTGCATTTTCTTTCATGTTTCGAATAGTAATTTACAATTGGCTTCAAAATTCGATTGTGCCCGTACGGGCATGCCACTCCCCCGCCTCGCGAGCATCCCACTATGCGGTTAACGTCGCTGCGCAGCAAAATCTTCCTCCTGGTCGGACTCACGCTCTTCCTTGGCGCAGTCGCGGTCATGCTGGTGACGCAGCGGGACGTAACCCGCACGGTCGTGGCCGGCCAGAAAGTTGCTGTGCGCAACGTGCTCAACCTGCTCGTGCAGGATAGCGAGGCCCGGTGGGGCGGCTTGCTGACCGACAAGATCTCCACGGTGCGTTCGCGGCGCGATCAACTGGTGCAAATGGGCAGCACCGTGCATTCCGTGCTGACCATGTACGAGGCACAGGCGCAGAGCGGTGAACTGGGGG
>CAZONP010000428.1:0-1732 GCA_964581155.1 uncultured Candidimonas sp.
CGTCCACGCCACGAATCGGCTGCGTTTCTGGCCTTGCGCCATATCGACCGTCCGCACGTCGCGGGCCCGGACCTTGCGTAGGAAGTGCAAGACCTCGCCCAGATTTGATTCTTTGGACACCAGCGTGCTGAACCAGCGTACCTGGCGGCTTACGTCCGCGCTTTCCCGGACCATGCGCCGCACAAACCCCAATTCGCCGCCCGAGCACCATAACTCGGTGCTGCTACCACCGAAATTCAGGACCGTTGCCTTGCCGGCCGGCGCCCCCCGGCCCAGACCGCGCCATTTGCGCTCGGCGCTTCGCAGGGCGTCGCCCGGTGATCCGTGGAAGGGCGGGTTGCACATGGTAAGTGCAATGTCGTCGTCTGCGTTGAGGACACCGCTGAAAATGTGATCCGGTGATGCCTGCAGGCGCAGTTCGATGTTGCCGGCAAGCGCGCGGTTGGCCGCAACGATGGCGCGCGCCGAGGCAATGGCGCTACGGTCGATATCGGTGCCGACAAACCGCCAGCCATATTCCGCGTGCCCGATAAGAGGGTAGATGATGTTGGCGCCGGTGCCGACATCCATGATGCGGATGGACGGCCCTTGCGGCACGGTTCCGCCGTTGTCGTCGGCCAGCAAATCCGCCAGATAATGGATGTAGTCGGCGCGCCCCGGGATGGGGGGGCACAAATAGTCCTTTGGAATATCCCATGACGTGATGCCATAGAAGCCCTTGAGCAAGGCCCGGTTCAACTCCTTCACCGCCGCCGGATTGGCAAAGTCGACGCTTGGTTCGCCGCGTGGGTTTGGGCGCACGAAGCAGCTCAACGATGGGCTCTCCTGAATCAGGCGTTCAAAATCGTAACGGCCTTGATGGCGGTTACGGGGGTGCAGCGGACCGGCGGTGGTGGTGGACATGGAGGGCGGTAAAGGCGCAAGACGCATGGTTGGCAGTGGATAAGTGGAATCATAACGGCTTGCAGGCGGTTACCGGCTATGTTGATTTGCTTGACGCGCCCCCGCCTGACCCTATAAGATAGTAATTAATTACTATCTTATAGGTGATGTCATGCACACACGAGCGCGCAACCTGCCCGCCGAAGAACGCCGCACCGTTACTGTTCAGGCCGTGATCGAGCTGGCGGGCGAGCAAAATCCCGGCGATATCACGACGGCAGCCATAGCCGCCCGCATGGGCCTTACACAAGGCGCGCTCTTTCGCCACTTCGCAAATAAAGACGCCGTATGGCATGCGGTAATGGAGTGGGTGGCGCAGCAGCTCCTCGCGCGTCTGGACAAGGCCACGCAAGACGCGGCGAGCCCGCTCGACGCAATGCGAGCCATGTTCCACGCTCATATAGATTTTGTTGCGCAGCATCCCGGTGTGCCCTGCATCCTCTTCGCCGAACTGCAGCGGCCCGACGAAACCCCCGCCAGACTGGCCGTGCAAGGCCTGATACGTCAGTATGGTGAACGCTTGCACCGCGTCATTGCCGAAGGGAAGGCGCAGGGCCAGTTGTGGTCTCAGCTTGATGCGCGTGCGGCGGCCATTCTGTTCATCGGCTCGATACAGGGCCTGGTGATGCAGTCACTACTCGCGGGCGACGTGCAGCGGCTGCGCCATGACGCGGGCCCCGCCTTCCAGATTTACGAACGCGGCATCCGGAGCGCATCGTGAAGCGCCTGCCGCTACGCGGCCGCACACTGGCATTGGTGGGCGTGCTTGCCGTTCTGGGCGGGGCGTTCA
>CAZONP010000429.1:0-1728 GCA_964581155.1 uncultured Candidimonas sp.
ATCAGCCCTTCATATTGAAGAGACTGGTTGCCTGTATTTTCTTGAATGCCAGTGCCGCCGCTTCTAGGGCAGCGGTGCGTAGCTGCAGCTGCGCGGTGGCGCCGTAATAATCGAGATCTTCCATTTTCGAGAGTTCGGAACGGTAGCTCAGCTCTCGCAAATTTCCGTTGGCATTAAGCGATTCAAGCTCATTCATGCGCGAACCTACAGATGAACGCACGGTCAGCACATTGTTGTAGTTCACATCGATGCGCTGCATCGCAGAGGCCAATGCATTTTGGAAGGCAGCCTTCGCCCGGTCGTTACCTTCCTGCGGGATTTCCAACGACTTGATGATGCTGTCGAGCGAGTCGAAGATGTTTAGATCAGCCCGGGCGGTTGGGGCCGCCTGATTGATGGTGAATGTATCACCGGCAGCGGGATCGCCCGAGATCGTGACTACCATGCCGCGCGGCAGCATAAGGGTATTATCAGTACCCTCGATAAACGACTGATTTTCGAGGGTTTCGACCGTTGCGCCCAGGCTGTCTTTTACTACGACGGTATATTCGTTTAGCGCAGTGAATGTGATCTCAAACGAGTCCCCGTCGTGTGCGAGCAAGGGGTCAGGGACCGTGGGTGAGGCTATGCTGGCCACGCCAACCGCCGTCCCTTTTTGGGCAATGAAAGCGGGGACGAAGACGGGGGCGGTTGTGGCCGGATTGATCGTGAATATATCGCCCGACTCGGGATCGCCTGAGATTTTAATTTCCATGCCACGTGGCAGTTGGAGGATATTTTCGCGTCCTGGAGTGAATGATCGATCCGTTTCAGTCTGAACCGTAGCCCCCAGGTGGTCTTTTACGACAACATCAAACTTATCGGGCCCGGTGAATGTAATTTCAAAGGTGTTGCCGTCTTGCGCCAACGAGTAATCGTAGAGCCGGGGCGAACCTATGATGCCCTTGTCGCTATTGGTCGTACCCTTGCCCGCCATAAAGCCAGCGGAACTTGCGGGTTCAACCACGAAGCTGTCGCCGGCCGCCGGCGCGCCGGAAAAATTGACTTGTACGCCTCCTGGCAGCGTTAACGAAGCTGATGTACCCGGTGAGTATGGCTGCTTGGTTTCCGTCTGAACGACATTCCCGAGTGGGTCGACCACATTGACCGTATATTCATTGGCCGAAGTAAAGGTTATGGCAAACCGGTTGCCAATATTGGCGCCGGCGGGGTCCGTAATACTAGGCTTGCTCATGACGCCCGTGCCCGCATGGGCAGGTGGGGACATGGCCCGCGACAAATAATCCATCGTGCCGGAGGCGGCCCTATTGAACACATCGGAACCGACGTCGCTGCCGGCGATCTGGCGCGTCTGATCGGCTTGTATCAGCCGCTGGCCGGCATCGCCCTTGTAGACGATCTTGCCATTGACATCCTGAAAAGCTTCTATGCCGCCTTTGGCGCCGGAGAACAGATACTGGCCACTACCATCGGTGCTATTGGCCAAGCCCAGCAAATTGCTGCGGGCGCTGGACAACACGCTAGCCAAGGTGGCCCGATCAGCGTCGGACAGCGTGCCGTTGCCCACTTCCACCAGGCGCGTCTTCACGTCTTGGAGCAGCAAGGTAACCGAGTTAAGCGCGTTTTCTTCCGTACCGAGATTGCGCATGGCCACTTCGCGATTGTCGCCGAACCGCTTGTTCAGCGACTGAGCCTGACTGATGTTGATAGCCTGAGCCGCCGCCAGGG
>CAZONP010000430.1:0-1721 GCA_964581155.1 uncultured Candidimonas sp.
AAACCTCGGCCAAGTAGAAAAAGTGCACTTGTTCGGCGTGCGGAACGTCTATCACGGTATAAAGCTGACCCAGCTTGATCTGGGCACCCGCTTCTTCCTGCGTCTCGCGCATTGCGCCTTGCGCCGTAGTTTCGCCCAATTCCATAAAGCCCGCTGGCAAAGTCCATTTGTCGTAGCGTGGTTCAATGGCCCGTCGGCACAGCAGGATTTTGTCTTTCCACACCGGCAGTACGCCTACGACATTGCGTGGGTTCTGATAATGTATGGTCCCGCAGCTGTCGCATACATCGCGTAGCCGGTTATCGTCGGGCGGCACATGCTGGCGCAGGCGCGATCCGCACTGGCTGCAGAAAGTCTGTACGCGGGTGGCGGGGAAATAAAAGTTGGGTGCTTGCGATGTCATGGGGTGATTCTACCTAATGCGGCGCAAGCTTGACTAAGTAAGCGACAAAAACGGATGCCGGACGCAGGTCCGGTCAATCTGGCGTGGGGTGTGTAACGAACCCCAGTCGTCGCGGGATATCGGCGGCGCGGCAAAAATTTAGGGTTCCGTTGTCCAGTTCGACAGGTTTGTCGGAACCCAGCTTGCTCTCCAGCACGCTGAGCAATGCGTCGCCGCTGCGCGTGCGCAAGCCCCCCAGGACAGATGCAAGGTCGCGCCCGGCGATCAACGCCGGCCCATGGGATGTCCGTGCATACAGGCGGCCGTTGTCACCCAGCCACCAGTCGTTTACCGAGTTAACCGCCAGTCCATTGTGTGTTCGAAGCGTGGTCTGCCCGTCTTGACCTTCGGATTCGGTGTGCAGAATGTACGGGGCGGCATCCAGACGCACGTAGACCTTTTGTGGGCCGTTTTGAAAAAACCACTGTCCCCGCGCATCGCTCGTATAGTTGCGATCAATGAATTTAAGAATCTGCGGACTGGTAATGGACTCGCCGCCAGGGTTCTCTGTTGGCGCCAGCGCGTCGCCCTGCGGATGCAGGCGCCACTGTCCATGCATGGTGAGCGATAGCCAGCCGTATACTGCGGGTACGTCGGGCCAACGGGCCATTGCGGCCATTACGTTTTCATCCATGATCGAGCCTCCGTGGGTAAACGACATGAAAATTGTACGGGTTTATTGGCAGGGCGCAAAAAAGCCCACCGGTTAGGGCGGGCTGATTGATGCTTTTGCGGACTGAACGAGATTTGTGAATCTCTGGAAACCCGCATGAAAACTGGAGGCGCAACTCGGAATCGAACCGGGGTGGACGGATTTGCAATCCGCTGCATGACCACTCTGCCATTGCGCCGAAAATAGACTATGTATAAAAAAAGGAAGCGTTGCAGCTTCCCTTTTGAATTTGAAGCGGGATATGGGCCCAGGCCCTTGCCGGTAACTCTTTGATCTGCAAAGAGACTTTCAAAATCCGTGCCTACGAAGTGGACTGAATTATGGCCTAATTCCGGCCGGTCGTCAAGGTGAGCAAGGAAGGTCCTGGCGCAGGCGGCTTGGTGATATGCCAAGGCGTTGCCGGAATGTGGAGCTCAAATGCGCATGGGAAGAAAAACCTGTGGCCAGCGCTACTTCCCTTAAGTCATGGCGAGACGTGCGCAACAGTTCGCGAGCCTTGGCGAGTCGGCGGTCGATAGCATAGCTGTGCGGAGTTTTGCCAACGGCAGCCTTGAAAGCCCGAATAAAGAATCCATCGGATAAATTCACGGATTGGGCCATTGACCG
>CAZONP010000431.1:0-1707 GCA_964581155.1 uncultured Candidimonas sp.
CCTGGAGCACCAGCTTGGTCAAGTCGGCGCTCGGGACGTCGACAATTTCCAGCACAACCCCCGGGCACTCTTGTTTGACCAGTTTCATCAGTGGCAGTGAAATCATCCGCGCCGTGCTTGACGGCACGCCCAGGGACACCGTACCTGCAATATGGTCGTCATTTTTTGACAATAGGCTGCGCGTGCTGTCCACGTGCCTAAGAATCGTTTGGGCATGCCGATATAAAAGGGTGCCTTCCTGTGTGGGATGCACGCCCTTGGCACCCCTGGTCAGCAAGCGAACGCCCAGATCATTCTCCAGCAAGGCTATTTGCTGACTTACTGCGGGTTGCGCCACATGCAGGCTTTCGGCCGCCCGCGTGATGTTCTCCATTTCGAACACCCGTACAAAATATTGAAGCTGACGAAGATTCATGGGATTGGCCGATACATGCTCAAGAAGAAATAAGTTTAACTTATGCCGCAATCGTTAAACAGTATTTTCAATCAATACCGGGCCTGCCTAGAATCAGTCTCATTACAGGAGACACGCTACATGAGCCTACCGCTTGCAGGTTTGAAAGTTCTGGATTTGACCCGCGCTTTGTCAGGCCCCTTCAGCACCATGATTCTTGGTGATCTGGGTGCCGAAGTGATCAAGGTGGAACCTACGCCGGCAGGCGATATGGTCCGCCAATGGGGGCCCTTCGATGAAGATATAAGCGTTTATTATCTGAGCGCCAACCGGAACAAGAAAGGGATAGGCGTCGACTTCCGTAGCCCGGAGGGCCTGGCGCTTATTAGGAAGATGGCGTTGAAGTCCGATATTGTGGTTGAAAACTTCAAAGTAGGCACCATGGAAAACATGGGCATGGGCTACGAAGCACTTGCCCTGGAAAAGCCTGAACTGATCATGGCTTCGATTTCCGGGTTTGGAAGCAAGGGACCCGCAAAGCACTGGGCCGGCTTCGACCAGATTGCGCAGGGCTACTCCGGATTCATGAGTTTGACGGGCACGAACGAATCAGGCCCAACGCGGGTAGGCACGGCCATTGGCGACCTCACTGCGGGTATGTGGATCGTTATTGGAATCCTGGCGGCCGTCGTCGAGCTCAAAAATAATGGCCGTGGCCAGCATGTGGAGACGTCGCTGCTCGCCAGTCTGGTCGGCTTGCTGAGTGTCCAGGGACAGCGGTACCTGAGCGTGCAGGAAGTCCCCGAGCCTTGCGGAAACGTTCATCCTGTCATTGCGCCATATGGCACATTCGAAACAGCGGATGGCCCGCTGAACTTGGCGCCGGCGACGAGTGCGATGTGGGCCAAACTGTGCTCAATTCTGGACCTCGATGAGCTTACGCAGGACCCACGTTTCATTACGAACGCCGAACGTATGCAGAACCGCCATGTTCTGAAGGAATTGCTGGAGCTCAGCCTGAAGCGGCGAACACGCATGGAATGGACTCCCATAATGATAGAGCATGGGATACCCGCCGGACCCATCAATAAGCTGGATGACGTATTCAACGATCCGCAAGTGTTGGCCTGCGATCTTGTCCAAAGCGTCATGCATCCAACGCTTGGCGAGCTCAAGCAGGTGGGCCTTCCGGTCAACTTGTCCCAGAACGAGGGTGGGGCATCTGTTCGGCTGCCGCCGCCATTGTTCGGCGAGCACACCAGTGATGTGTTCTTGAATTATGGATTCAGTCCTGAAGAAATCGAGCGACTGCT
>CAZONP010000432.1:0-1703 GCA_964581155.1 uncultured Candidimonas sp.
GACGTTCGCCAAAAACGGAACCGGCGTCCCTGTGTGCGCTAAAGAGAGGCAGGTTCAAGTCGGCGTCGGCGGCATCGGCGTACACTTCGAGGTTACCCCCAACTTGTATGCAGCGATTAGCGTTGGAGCCATTCGCAGCCGCATGCCTCAAGACCGCAAGCTTTGGATCGCCGACATGATTCAAGAGGAACTTTGCGCCACAGGCTTCAAGTCACCAGTGCCCTTCAAGGTGGTTGAAGTCTGATTCTCGCAGGCTTCCAATGCAATTCCTTACAATGACGAAAACCACTGTACAGGGATAGTTATGGAAACCGATTTTTGGCTGGAACGTTGGCGCGAGGGCCAGACAGGCTTTCACCAACAAAGGGTGACACCGCTGTTGCAAAAGTACTGGCCATCGCTGGGCTTGCCGTCAGACAGCCAGGTGCTGGTGCCGCTATGCGGCAAATCTCTGGACATGCTGTGGCTTGCTGAACAAGGCCACCGCGTGCTGGGTGTTGAACTTTCGTCACTGGCCATTGATCAATTCTTCGCCGAGAACGGGCTGACGTCGGCCACCCACTCATCGCCGTTAGGCACGCACTATGTGGACGGGAGTATTGAGATCATTTGCGGCGATATCTTTGGGCTGGGTCCAGCCACATTGGCGGGATGCCTGGGTGTGTACGATCGAGCCGCGCTGATTGCGCTTCCCCAGGACATGCGCGGGCGCTATGTGCAGCACGTCTATGGCCAGCTTTCCCCTGAGTACCGCGGACTACTGCTGACGCTGGAGTACCCACAAGACGAAATGGATGGCCCGCCTTTTTCCGTCGCCGAACCCGAGGTCCAGTCGCTGTTTTCTGGCCACTCTGACGCCACCGTAATCGACCGACGCGACATCCTGCAGAAAGAGCCCAAGTTCATAGAGCGCGGCTTGAAGCGCTTGGACACCGTCGTGTACGACCTGAAGCGCAAACGCTAACCATAGACAAGAAGAAAGCCAGCGTGACCATGCTTACGATCGAGCGGCCAGGAATCATGTCCACAGTGGCTGGTCGGGGTACCAGTTTTCGGGGCTGCGAACGACGCCAACCCGGGGATCATATCCGGGCTGGCTTACCTGGCCGATCAGGGCAAGCTGGATCTTGCTGATTGATTCCAGCGTTCCCTCGTGCCATAAGTCGTTTATTACCAGGTCGTTGATTCCTTTGACCAACGGCTCCGCTTTGAGCTTCAATTCATTGACGTAGAACGGATGGGGCGGCGACTGCCAGAGATACGGCATGAGCAGATGGAGTTCGAAGGCAAGTTGATGACGCTCCGATGTCATGGCGGGCAGATCCAGCAACAGGAAGCGTTCCCACAGCAACCGATTTTCGCGGACAAGAAACTGGGCCCGGCCTTCGGCTTCTTGCGCTGCCTGCCGTTGAGATTCCAGTTCCTGTCGCACGCCCGAGAGCGTATGAGACCAGTAAAACAGCAATACGGCAGCGCCTACTACCGCGGCGATGAAAAGTACGATCATTCAATTCCTTGATGGGGGCCGGAAGGGGATGGGCCCAAAGCGAAGACTAAGGGACCCTTTTTCTGATAAAAACACGTTATATATCAATTATATAGACATAACACGCGGGGCTCTTTTGTAGTATGCGTCGGGTAAGTCGACTCAGGAAATGCGGACTTACCGAAGATTTTGAAATGCTCGTAGATGTGGAAAATGC
>CAZONP010000433.1:0-1682 GCA_964581155.1 uncultured Candidimonas sp.
AATCGTCGCTTTTCGCCGTACTGAACGGCACCCTGCACGAAGACGGCGGCGACTTTTCCATACCGGCACACTGGCGCATGGCGCAGGTTGCGCAAGATATGCCCGAAACTGACCAAAGCGCCACGGATTTCGTCGTGGACGGCGACGTTGGCCTGATGGCGGCGCAAACTGCCGTTACGGTGGCCGAGGCCGGCGACGACGGCATGGAAATGGCACACGCCTATATGGCCTTGCACGATGCGGGCGCGCATGACGCGCCGGCGCGTGCTCAGGCCCTTATTCTAGGCCTGGGGTTCACCGTGGCCGAACTGGACAAACCGGTGAACAGCTTCTCCGGCGGCTGGCGGATGCGGCTTCAGCTGGCGCGCGCGCTGATGTGCCCTTCCGAACTTTTGTTGCTCGACGAGCCGACCAATCACCTGGATTTGGACGCGCTGGTTTGGCTGGAAGCCTGGCTGAAAAGCTATGCCGGCGCCATGGTGGTAATTAGCCATGACAGGGAATTCCTGGATGCCATCACCAACGTCACGCTGCATATCGATCACGGCAAGCTGGTGCGCTATGGCGGCAACTACAGCAAGTTCGAAGAAATGCGGGCCGAACAAATGTTATTGCAGCAAGGCGCCCAAGCCAAGCAGCAGGAAAAGATCGCGCATCTGCAGAAGTTTATTGACCGTTTCAAGGCCAAGGCAAGCAAGGCCAAGCAGGCACAAAGCCGCGTCAAAGCGTTGGAACGGATGGAGAAGATCGCGCCAGTCCTGGCCGATGCCGACTTCCAGTTCCAATTCAAGGAACCGTTAAGCCTGCCAAACCCCATGTTGACGATTTCGGATGTCGCTCTGGGTTATCCGCCCGCTGAAGGCTCTGCTGCCGGCACACAACCGACGATCATCGTGCAGAACGTCAGCCGTTCCGTGCTGGCTGGCCAGCGCATAGGCATTCTTGGCGCCAATGGTCAAGGCAAGTCAACATTGGTCAAGACTATTGCCGACGCGCTGCAGCCGGTCGCGGGTGAGATCATTCGTGGCAAAGGACTCAACATCGGCTACTTTTCCCAACAGGAACTGGATGTCCTGCGCCCCGCCGATACGCCGCTGGAACATATGTTCCGCCTAGCGCGCGACACGCCGGCCGCCACCCGCCCCAGCGCCATGGACTGCCGCGAGCAGGGGCTGCGTAATTTCCTGGGCACGTTCAATTTCAATGGCGACATGGTCAAGCAAAGCGTCGGCAGCATGAGCGGGGGCGAGAAGGCGCGCCTGGTCTTGTGCATGATCGTGTGGCAGCGCCCCAACCTGCTATTGCTGGATGAACCAACGAACCATCTGGACTTGGCCACCCGTGAAGCGCTTAGCGTCGCGCTCAACGAATTCGAAGGATCCGTCATGCTGGTCAGTCACGACCGTGCGTTGTTGCGCGCCGTGTGCGACGAGTTCTGGCTGGTGTCGCGCGGTGGGCTCAAAGACTTCGACGGCGACCTTGACGACTACCAGGTTTATTTGCTGGACGAGGCGCGCCGCCGCCGTGAAGCCGCCAATACGGCGTCGAAATAAGATGGCCGGTATAAAGACGGCGATGGCCGTGTTGTTTCTGGCCCTGGGCATGAGCGGCACCGCCGCGGCCCAAGTCCAGCACTGCAAGATCACTTCCGTGCACGATGGTGATTCCATGCGCGTACGCTG
>CAZONP010000434.1:0-1659 GCA_964581155.1 uncultured Candidimonas sp.
CGGCGCGTACCGGCAGTCCCAACGAATACATTCATTACGCGGCCAGCAAGGCGGCCGTCGACACCTTCACCGTGGGCCTGGCGCGCGAGGTCGCGGCCAGTGGCATAAGGGTCTGCGGCGTTTCGCCGGGCTCCACCCTGACCGGCATACACGCGGCCGCCGGAGAACCCGACCGCCCTGCACGCGTGGCGCCCAAGATACCACTGGGGCGCCTGGCCCAGCCGGAGGAAATTGCGGAGGCCATTGTGTGGCTGTTGTCGCCGGCGGCGTCCTACATGACCGGTACGGTCGTGCAGTGCGCCGGCGGCTTGTAGCGCCGGTTTCGGGCCAACGGCTAATAGCGCCGTCGCCGGACGGAACGCCGGCCTTGGCCGGTCAGCCCAACTGCGAAACGTCCCTGACGGCGCCGCGATCCGCCGACGTTGCCAAAGCCGCGTAGGCCTTCAGCGCCTGAGACACGACACGCTCCCGATTTACCGGCTTCCATGCCTTCTGGCCGCGCGCGGCCATTTCCGCCCGGCGGGCAGCCAGTTCTTCGTCACTAATGTCCAAGTGTATGGTGCGATTGGGAATGTCGATCCGGATGGTGTCGCCGTCGTTGACCAGGGCAATGTTGCCGCCCTCGGCGGCTTCGGGCGATGCATGCCCGATAACCAGTCCCGACGAACCGCCCGAGAAACGTCCATCGGTCAGCAGCGCCGTGCTCTTGCCCAGGCCCTTGGACTTCAGGTACGACGTTGGGTACAGCATTTCCTGCATGCCGGGGCCGCCCTTGGGGCCTTCGTAGCGAATGATCACGACATCGCCCGGCTTGACCACGTCGCCCAATATGGCGTCCACGGACGCCTCCTGGCTTTCGTAGACGCGCGCGGTGCCGGTGAACGTCAGTATGCTTTCATCCACCCCCGCCGTTTTTACGATGCAGCCCTTGGGCGCCAGATTGCCGTACAAGACCGCCAGACCGCCGTCCTGGGAATAAGCATGCGCCTTGGAACGGATGCAGCCTTTTTCCCGATCCAGGTCGAGCGACGGATAATAGCGGTCCTGGCTGAAGGCCACCTGAGTGCGCACGCCGCCCGGCGCCGCCTTGAAAAACTCGCGCACCTCGGGCGTGGCGGCGTCGCCGGCCACGTCCCAGGCCGCAATGGCCTTGCCCAGCGTGCCGCTGTGAACGTTGCCCGCGTCCATATGCAGCAAACCAGCACGCCCCAGTTCCCCAAGAATTCCCAGAATGCCGCCCGCACGGTGCACGTCTTCTACGTGATACTTGTCGGTCGCGGGGGCCACTTTGCACAGGCAGGGCACGCGCCGCGAGATGCGGTCGATGTCGGACATCGTGAACTCCACGCCGGCTTCCTGGGCGGCAGCCAGCAGGTGCAATACCGTGTTGGTGGATCCGCCCATGGCCACGTCCAGGGTCATGGCGTTTTCAAATGCCTGGAACGTGGCGACGTTGCGCGGCAAGACCGAGGCGTCGTCTTGCTCGTAGTAGCGTTTGCACAGCTCCACCACCAGCTTGCCGGCATTCTCGAACAGGCTCTTGCGCCGCGCGTGCGTGGCAACCACGGTACCGTTGCCCGGCAAGGCCAAGCCTAGCGCTTCGGTCAGGCAGTTCATGGAGTTGGCGGTGAACATGCCGGAGCAGGAGCCGCAGGTGGG
>CAZONP010000435.1:0-1658 GCA_964581155.1 uncultured Candidimonas sp.
GTTGGCGTTAGGCCTTATGATGTCACTAATAAGTCTCTATACCATTCACGTACCAGTCGGCTTCCTCATTTACATCGGCGTTGCCATTTGGTACCTCTACCGGAATATTAGGGGATTGACCAGGCTACTTGAAGGTCGATCTGCGTATTGATTTCGGCCTCGCCACCCGCTGTATTCCCGCCGCCACCATGACCATCACCATCAACCCCGATCTACGGGCGTATATCGACCCACTGACTCCGGATGAATACGCCGCTCTGGAACGCAGCCTTTTATCTGAAGGATGCCGCGACGCGCTCGTCCTGTGGGGCGATGTCCTGGTCGACGGCCACAACCGCTACGGGATCTGCCAAAAGCACAATATTCCCTTCAAGACGGTCCAAAACACACGCTTCCAGTCCATCGACGACGTACACCTGTGGATGATAGACAACCACCTGGGACGGCGCAGCGTGTCGGACTTCCAGCGCGGCGTGCTGGCCCTGCGCAAAAAGGAAATCGTTTCTGCCCGGCAGGCTCGCCTTCGCTCCCAATCACCGCCTCCCGATCCGGCTGCGGCGAATGACGCGACGGCATCGGACGCAGAGCCACCCTGGACGCGCGACGCCGTCGCCCGGGCCGCCCGTGTCACCAGCGGAACCCTCGGCCAGATCGAAAAAATCCAGAAAGCGGCCACACCGGAACTGGTCGACGCGGTCAAGTCGGGCACCATTTCCATTACCGCAGCGGCAGCCGTCGCAACCTTGCCCGACGACCAGCAAGTGGCCGCCGTGGCAGGCGGGAAAAAAGAATTGCGTCAGGCCGCAAAGCAGGTGCGCGAAGCCCGAACACCGCCAAAACCGAAACAGTCCCCGCTGCCTGATGACGCCACGCCGGAGCAGGTCACCATACACCGCCTCACCGGCCTGGTCGCCGATCTGACCGAGGAGCGCGACCGCCTGAAGAAGAAAGTTCAGCATCTTACGATTGCACTGGCCGAGGCGCGGGGCACAGAACAGCCATAGCCCAACCTTGGACTGATCACGCGTCTACTTGCGGCGCGAAGCCGCTACAAGCTTTCAAGCAAATTCGGACGGCGCCGCTTCGCGCCATTGTCCGGGCGGCAGCCCGTCCAGTGCCCATGGACCGATCCGCACGCGCACCAGGCGTAACGTAGGCAACCCAACGGCAGCCGTCATGCGTCGCACCTGTCGATTGCGTCCTTCCTGTATGGTCAGTTCCAGCCATGATGTCGGCACGCTCTTGCGAAAGCGCACGGGCGGATGCCTTTCCCATAATGACGGCGTGTCGATCACACGCGCCTTTGCGGCAAGCGTAGGTCCGTCCTTCAATTCCACGCCGTCACAAAGGCGCCGGATCTGCTCATGCTGCGGCACACCTTCCACTTGTACCCAATAGGTCTTTGCCATGGCATGCCTGGGGTCGGCAATGCGCGCCTGCAGACGGCCATCGTTCGTCAGAAGCAGCAGGCCTTCGCTGTCGCGATCGAGCCGACCGGCGGGGTACACGTCGGGTACCTCCACAAAATCCTTGAGCGTGGCGCGGCCTTCGCCGTCTGTGAACTGCGCAAGGACATCGAAAGGCTTGTTCAACAGCAGAAGGCGGGTCTTCAAACTTTCCGGACTGACCTGTATCATTTGATGCTCGCATCGATGCGT
>CAZONP010000436.1:0-1655 GCA_964581155.1 uncultured Candidimonas sp.
CTCACAGACAAAGGTGTTGAACTGCGCGGCTGCGCGCGCACCACCGCCATTCTTGCGCAAGCCACGCCGGCCACCGAAGACGACTGGCGAACAGAGTACCTGGCACCCATTCTGGCCATCCGGATCGTCGACAACATCGATCAGGCCATGGATCATATTGCCCTGTACAGCTCGGAACACACCGAGGCCATCGTCACCGAAGATCTCCAGGCGGCCACGCGCTTCCAGCGCGAAGTCGACTCCAGCTCGGTCTATGTGAACCTGCCCACTTGCTTTGCCGATGGCTATGAATACGGGCTGGGCGCCGAGATCGGAATTTCAACCAACCGGCTCCATGCACGCGGTCCCGTCGGCCTGGATGGACTGACCACGCTGAAATGGGTACTCGCCGGCAACGGTCAACTACGCGGATAAGCCGGCGCCACTATGCTTTGGATCAAAGTCTTTCACCTTCTTTTTGTCACTTCATGGTTTGCCGGCCTGTTCTACTTGCCTCGCATCTATGTGAACCTGGCCCAGGCACACGACGCACCTACGGTCGCCTGCCTGGTGGGCATGGCGCACCGGCTGTATCGTTTCATGACGCCCATCGCCGTCTTGGCCATTGCATTCGGCCTTTGGCTGTACCTGGGTTACGGCCTCGGTCAGGGCCAGGCATGGATGCATGCCAAACTGGCGGCCGTCGCACTACTGGTCATATACCACCTGACGTGCGGCCGCATGCTCAAGCGATTCGAACAAAACAAGAATACTCATAGCCATCGGTATTACCGATGGTTCAACGAAATACCGGTACTTCTGCTGCTGACCGTGATCGCACTGGTCGTGGCAAGGCCGTTTTAAGCCCCTCTGGAATCATGACTGACGTCAAACCCGGCAAGACTCTTACCCTCAAGAAGAAAAGCACGACGACTGCGCCGAGCGCCGATACCGAGCCACGCAAGCGCGCCGGCGCCCGCGCGCGCCAGGTCGCGCAACAAGAACGGCTGCGCGACCAGCAGCGCGCCCCGCAACAGCTGCAGCCCCCGGAACCTGCAGCGCCTTCGCAAAAGCCAGCGGCACTGCGGGATCACCCGCAACCACGCCGCCAGCACGATACGCCGCAGCCCGCCGCGCGACGACCGCGCGCGCCTATCCAGACCGAAATATTTCCGGTCTTCACGCCGTGCCCACAGGGCCTTGAAGACGCCCTCGTGGCCGAGATGCAGGCGCTTGGCTTTGACGATGCCCAGCCGGCCCGCGCCGGTTGCCGTTTCCATACCGACTGGACGGGCATCCTGCGCGCCAATCTGTATTCCCGGCTGGCGACACGCGTACTTGTGCAGGTGGCACACGGACCCGCATACCACGAAGACGACATTCTTGACCTTGCGCTGCAGACCCCCTGGGAGCGCTGGTTTGGCGCGGAGCAGACTTTGCGCGTGGATACGTCCGCCATCCGCAGCCCCATGCAAAGCCTGCAGTTCTGCAACTTGCGGGCAAAAGACGGAATTTGCGACCGCCTGCGTGAACGTGAAGGCGAGCGTCCCGACATCGACACCGTTCGCCCCGATGCACGCGTACATCTTTTCCTCGACGAAACGACCGCTACCCTATACCTCGACACCTCGGGCGAATCCTTGTTCAAGCGCGGCTGGCGCCTCGACAAGGGCGAG
>CAZONP010000437.1:0-1642 GCA_964581155.1 uncultured Candidimonas sp.
CTGGGCCTGGGTCATATCGTGGAAATACGCCAGGCCGATATGTTCCCGCCGGAAACCAGTGCGCTAATTATCTGCAACCCGCCCTGGCTGCCCGCAAAGCCTACCGTTCCCATTGAACGCGCCATATATGACCCTGACAGCAGCATGCTGCTGAGCTTCCTGAATGGCCTGGCCAAGCATCTTGCTCCCGGTGGCGAAGGCTGGCTGATCATGTCCGATTTGGCGGAACACCTGGGCCTGCGCAGCCGCGAGTTCCTGCCGAATGCCATTGCGTCGGCCGGCTTGCGCGTGCTTGGCAAGCTGGACGCCCGCCCCACGCACGGGAAGGCGGTCGACCCGTCCGATCCGCTGCATATGGCCCGCAGTGCCGAGACGACGTCGTTGTGGCGTCTGTCACATGCGGACGCAGCGATCGGGACGAATAGTCATTAAACTGGCTGCTTCATCGCAAATGTTGGAACACAACCCATGCTGCAAAAAATCATCCTGGCTATCGCGGTCTTCATCATCATCCTGGTGGCACTCACCTTCGGCGAGACCATTGCGTACGAAGCGCTGGCATGGATATCGCACTTGACCGGGCTGGTCATCCATAACTTCTCGGACATTTATTACGCAGTCCAGAATTACATATCCCTGCATGCCGTCAAAGTCTTGATTGCGCTCGCGCTTACCGTACCCATCAGCCTGTGGATCATTAAAAGCAAGGGCGATGCGCTGAACAAGCCCACCAACCATCGCAAGATAACCATCGTCCTGGCCATATTCCTGGGTTGGCTGGGGGCGCACAGGTTCTACCTGGGCCAAATCGGCTGGGGCATTTTCTATCTGATCGTCTTCTATTTCTTCGCGCCGCTGGCCATCGTGCTGGGCCTGATCGATGCCGTTCGCTATATGTTCATGAGCGACGAGGAATTCACGCTGGTGCGCTCTTGAACCTGCCAGCGTCTTGCACCCCGCGCTTTCAAATCCGCAGCCTGGATCAGAAAAACGCGACGAGCGCGCGCTCCGATGAAGTCCTGATTACCTCAACTGCAGCAAACGGCCCGGGTGCCATGGTGTGGGAAGCCGGCCAGGGGCTGGTCGTACCCCGTACATATCAACGCTTTCCGGGCTTCGCGCCGGCGTGCGAAACCTTTGCCGAACAGGGGTGGCCAGTGTCGGTGCGGCACTCGGGCGGGGGCATTGTGCCGCAGGGGCCGGGCATTATCAATCTTAGCCTGGCGTACCCCGTGCTTGGCAAACCCCTGGATCATTCGGACGAAGCCTACCAGCTGATATGCGGCATCATTTCGGAGGCGCTCCGTGCCCATGGAGTCGAAACCCATGCCCAGCCGGTTGAAGGGTCTTTTTGCGACGGCCGCTATAACCTGGCGGTGGGCAGCGGCCCCAACGCCCGAAAAGTCGTGGGTACGGCCCAATTATGGCGGCGCAGCAACTCAAATGGCCCGCGCCCGAGTGCGCAAATCGTGCTTGTGCATGCCTTGATCCTGGCGGCTGTGAACGTCGACGCTGTCACCGATCGGGCAAATAGTTTTGAGCGCGAGATCGGCAACAGCAAGCGCTACGACACTGGCCGGGTTGCCTCGCTGCACCCGCTAAGCACCATGAACGGCGCTACTGCCGCAGACTTCACAACGTC
>CAZONP010000438.1:0-1640 GCA_964581155.1 uncultured Candidimonas sp.
GAAGACATCAAGCTTGCCGCGGAACTGGAAATGGACTATGTGGCTGTTTCCTTTCCCCGCTACGGAAGCGACATAATGGAAGCACGAAAGCTGGTCGAGGCTGCCGGCAGTCGCGCCTGGATCATCGCAAAAATAGAACGCGCGGAAGCCGTTGCCGACGATAGTGCGCTGGACGCCATCATCAAGGTAAGCGACGGCGTCATGGTGGCACGGGGCGACCTGGGCGTGGAAGTGGGCGATGCGCGTCTGGTTGGAATACAGAAACGTATCATCCAGCACGCCCGTACGCTGAACAAACTGGTGATCACCGCCACGCAAATGATGGAGTCAATGGTAAGCAGTCCTTTACCCACACGCGCGGAAGTTTCCGACGTGGCCAATGCGGTACTTGATTACACCGATGCGGTCATGTTGTCGGCCGAGAGCGCCTCGGGGCAATACCCGGTGGAAGCAGTGACGGCTATGGCGCGGGTGTGCGTGGGGGCCGAGCAAGAGCCCACCACAACGCGCTCACAACATCGCATGGGCGAAGCTTTCTCCCGGTGCGATGAAACCATTGCGCTGGCCGCCATGTATGCGGCCAACCATTTTCCTGGCATCAAGGCCATCATCAGCCTGACCGAAAGCGGACATACACCGTTGATCATGTCGCGCATCCGGTCCGGCGTGCCCATTTATTGCCATACCCGCCATCCCGGCACACAGCGGCGCGCCGCCATGTTCCGCGGCGTCTATACCGTTCCCTTCGACGCCACGTCGGTGGAGCCGGCGCTCGTCAGCGACGCAGCTATTGCAAAACTGAAAGCACAGTCGCTATTGAGCGCCGGAGACTGGATCATCCTTACCAAAGGTGATTTCGACAGCGTCAGTGGCGGCACCAATACCATGAAGATTCTTATCGTTGACTGAATGCCTTTCAAGCAGCCATCCATGATTTACCTGGCATCGGCCAGCCCCCGCCGCCGCGAAATCCTTTCGCAAATTGGTGTCGCCCACGAGGTCTTGCATGTTCCCGCGCCCGAGGGCGAGGATGAGCCGCAACTTCCTGGCGAAGAGCCCCACGTATACGTGCGCCGCACCGCCCGGGACAAGGCGATACGTGCTGCGGTCTGGTTGGCTTCAGACGCGGGCCGAGCGCACGTGTCTTCAAATCACTACCCAATTTTGACCGCCGACACTACCGTCATACTGAACGGCCTGGTGTTAGGCAAACCTGCAGATCACGCGGACGCCGAGCGTATGCTCGCCCGGCTATCCGGGAATACCCATTTCGTTCATACCGCTGTCGTGCTCGCGCACCGGGATCGGCTATTCGAAGATGTGTCGATCACTGAAGTTCGTTTCGCCACCTTGTCCACTCAGGACATTCGGCGCTACGTCGACACCGGCGAACCCATGGGGAAGGCGGGAGCGTATGGCATACAGGGTATGGCGGCGCGCTTCATCGCCCACATCAGCGGTAGCTACACCGGCGTCATGGGGCTGCCTGCTTTCGAGACTGGACGCTTGTTGCAGTCGGTATTGCCCGCAGCAGACTAAGCTGTCGCATGGCCCGTCTTGCCATTGCGCCATTAATTTTTTTGTAAACCGTCGCCCCAAAGCCAAAACCCCATCAGGATCACCTGATGGGGTTGTTGGGG
>CAZONP010000439.1:0-1634 GCA_964581155.1 uncultured Candidimonas sp.
ATTTGCCCGCCCGCAACAAGATGACGACGCCGGCATATCGCGACATTCAAAGCGAAGCGATTCCTGAATTGCGCCTGCCGTCGGGTGTGCTTGTGCGGGTCATTGCCGGCAACAGCCACGGCTTGGCCGGCGCCGTCCAGCGCGAGACGACCGAGCCTTTATATTTGGACGTGCACTTCGACTCAGACGGCGAATTCAGCCAGGCGCTGCCCGCCGACATGAACGCCTTTGTTTATGTCTACCGAGGCGCAGCCGAAATCGGCGGGCAGGCCATACCCGCACAGCGCATGGCCGTTCTTGCCAATGACGAGCACACGGACGGCGTGGTCATCCGCAGCCAGGGCGCGGCGCGGGTCCTGTTGATCGCTGGCAAGCCGCTGGGCGAGCCTATCGCTCAGCACGGCCCCTTCGTCATGAACACGCATGAGGAACTGGTGCAGGCAGTGGAAGATTTTCAGGCGGGCAAGTTCCATCGACCTGATGCAGCGTCGTAAACTTCGGCGGCAGACCGCGTTCAAGTTGCTGAACGATATTGCCGCGCAAGTGGATCCTGGCGGTAATACTGGGCGAGCAGCGCATACCAGTCCGGCAGTCCCTGAGCCAGGGACGCGGGGTGCACAAAAAAACTCTCCGTGCTGACGGCAAAGAATTCGGCGGTATCGGTGGCGGCGTACGGATCCAGCGGCAATTGATCGAACCATGGGGCGGCGGCCTCGGACTCCGGGTCGACATGATGCGGAATGGCGTCTTCGATGGCGGTAAGCGCGGCGTTGAACCGGTCAAACGATTCATGCAAGACGGCCTGCCAGTGACGCGCAGATAGTTGGGGATGGGCGGAAAGACTGGGCATGCCGTCGGCGTCACCCGCATGCAAGTCGAGCTTGTGTGCAAACTCGTGGATGACCACATTGGCCTTGTCGGGCATATCGGGGCGCGCATCTTCCCAAGAGAGAATCACCGGGCCGCCCTCCCATGCTTCGCCCGAGGCCTCCTGCATATATTCGTGCACCACGCCACTGTCGTCGACATCGTTGCGTGGAATGACGAAGCCGCCCGGATACAGCACGATCTCGGTCCACCCCTCGTACAACACGGGATCCAGTTCCAGGATGGGCAACGCTGCCTGGATGCCGATAGACAACATGATGTCGTCGGTCAGGACCATGCCGCGTGCGGCACTGAAGGTTTTGCTGGCCAGCAGCCACGCCGTGCGCTGACGCAACGCCACATCCTCGCGCACCGAAAGTCCGGCAAGAAATGAATGACCGGCAATGGCGTGTTGCCAGTCGGCATCGCTGATAAGTGCAAGCTGGCGCTCCACCTGACGTGGTGTCGCCCCCCTGCCGCTAAGCCATCTGAACATTGTCGATCACCGCGCGTTGTCACCAAGCTGGTCGACTAGCGCATCAAGCCCTTTCACGATGATATCGGGCGTGGCACCGAGCTCTTCGAACACGCTGTCGTTGCGGTTGATCCAGCAGACGGTATAGCCGAAATGTTTCGCCCCGGACGCGTCCCATGGATTCGACGACACGAACAAAATGTCGGAACGGGAAAATCCCAGGGTTTTCTCCGCCAGTTCGTAGACCCGGAAGTCGGGCTTGAAAACCCTGACGGCCTCGACGCTGATCAAA
>CAZONP010000440.1:0-1613 GCA_964581155.1 uncultured Candidimonas sp.
CGCAGCCGCGCGCCCAGTTCGGGGCGTTGGCGTTTGCTGTCGGCCAGAAGGATGCAGTGTTCATCGTGCAGGCCCACACAGCGCAGCCCTGCCAGGTTCGCCACCTGCGGCGCGCCGCTTTCGGCGCTGGTTGATTTGAGGCCCAGATCGACGATTGCGCGATCAGGCGTTGGCGTGCTGATGACGGTGCCCAGGAGAAAGATGCTATGCCGAAAGCAAAGCGCTTCGCCCCAGTCGATACCCGCGTAGTCGGTGTCCATGAAGGCGTAGCTGCCCGCCTGGATTTCCGTGTACACCTGGCTTGTGACGTCGAAGGCCGCCGTGCCCGTGCCGCCCCCGGTTACCACCTTGCATTCGATACCGGCCTTGTCGAAGGCGTCCAGGAACGTGCGCAACAGACGCGAAGCCTTTTCGGACGCCTTTTGGCGCTGATCCAGCGCGCGCTTATGCTGGATGCCGCCATGATAGGCCTGGACGCCCTTGAACCGCAGGTTCGGCAGGCGCTGGACAAGCAAGGCCAAGTCTACCGCCTGCTGTGGCGTTTGCACGCCGCAACGCTTCTGGCCGATGTCCAGTTCGACCAGGACATTCACGCTGGCGTGGTGATCGACCATGATGCGCGACAACTCTTCGACCGCGCGGGGATGATCAACGCAAACCGACATGTGGGCCTGCCGGGCCAGGCGCCCGAGGAGTATTAATTTGGCGCCGCCGACCACTTCGTTGCTGATGTGAATATCGCGCACACCGGCGGCGACGAAGGGCACGGCTTCCGACACCTTCTGGCAACATATGCCGGTGGCGCCGAGTGCGATCTGGCGAAGCGCAATTTCCGGACATTTGTGCGCCTTCGCATGAGGACGCAGCGCGACGCCGTGACGTTCGGCCAGCACCTGCATGGTGCGCAGGTTGTCCTCGAATGCGTCCAGGTCCAGAATGAGGCTGGGGGTGTCGATGGCGTCGAGCGCGTCGCCGGGACGGGCTGCGGGCGGCACGACGATTGCTTCGTCGGTGGGTGGGTCGAGATCGTGATCGGCCCGTTTGACCTGTTGCATTGACGTATCCCCCAGTCGAATTGAACTGCTGCATACTTGCCTAGCGTACCGCATTACGCGCTATGCATGTCGCCCCGCGAGACTGATTTGCCCACGTTCACAAATCAGCGTAAAGTCGTCACTGACTTTACCGGTTAACCTTACTTAGTTACCGATCTTTTAACGCAAACGGCAACCGGAATCGCATATGTTCGATATATTGGTTTACTTGTTCGAAAACTACTATACCCCGCAAGCTTGCCCGCAGGCCGACGTACTGGCCCACAAGCTTGCCGCTGTGGGCTTTGAAGACGAAGACATCAGCGAAGCCTTGGGCTGGCTGCACGGCCTGGACCAAACGTCGGAAGAGTCCGGCCAGCTCGTTGCCGACCCGCGCAACGACAGCCGCCGCATATTCACCGACTACGAATACCAGACATTGGGCACCCCAGCCATCGGGTTCATCAGTTTCCTGGAAAATTCCGGCGTGCTGCCCACGGCCCTGCGCGAAATGCTCATCGAACGCGCCCAGGCCACGAATGAATCGCCCATTTCCCTTCAGAAAATCAAGATCATCGC
>CAZONP010000441.1:0-1605 GCA_964581155.1 uncultured Candidimonas sp.
CCGGGTCCAGCTTCAGGCTGCGGGCCAGCTCGTCCAGGTAGGCGCGTTCCATGAAGGTTTCCTCGTCGACGACCAACAGGCTGGCCAAATAAATCTCGGCCCCCAGCTGGGGTGTTGTGGCAAGCGCGGCAATCTCGGCGGGATTGGCGGGTTTTTCCAGTTCGGTTTCGAACCAGGCTACATCGGTGGCATCCTGAGAAAACTTGCCGACTTCGGCGTCCAGCATTTGCTTTTCCTGATTGCCTATATGGCCGTCCGCCTTCGCGGCGGCGATCATGGCCGCCAGAATTACCCGGCTTTGCTGCTCGGGCCCGGGCAGGGCTGCAGCTTGATTCATCTGGACCGGCGGCGCGTTACCGCCGGCCACATTCGTGGATGGCGCGGCGGACTTCTTCTGCTCCCAGTCTTGATAGGCTTTGAGTGCCAGTGCGCCCAGTGCGGCAACGCCGCCATAGGCGGCGACACTGCCGCCCATCTTGCGGAATTTCTTGTTGCCTAGCAGCAGACCCAGCGCACCGCCTGCCAGCGCGCCGCCGCCGAATCCGCCCATGGTGGATCCCAATCCTTGTCCAGGGGTGTTCAACTTGGCGCTGGCGTCTTGTGCCAACCCTTGGCCGGACTGTAGGAGTTGCTGCAGTAATCGCTGAATAGACATGGTGTGGTCCTATAGTGGATACGGGGAAAACTGGCGAGAGTCCTTTACGGAATATTAGCAAGTTCCGCTTTGCGCCGTATCAGCTCTATTAGTAATGCATCGCGTTCTGCGACGACCGCTGCCATGTCCCACGCCTTGGTTTGCGCGTCGGAGCCTTCGGCAATTTTTTTCTTGATCGCGTCCGACATTCGGATGCTGGAAAGGTCTTCCCACCAGCTGTCTATGGGTTCTCCCAAGTGATCCAGAAGATGCTGCATGCCCTCGGGCCCACCAGACAGGTGGAGGTTCGCGAACGGACCCAGTATCGCCCAGCGCAGGCCCGGTCCGGCACTGATTGCCGCGTCTATGTCTTCCACGGTGGCAACGCCGGCGTCCACCAAACCAAAGGCTTCGCGCCAGAGGGCGGCCTGCAGCCGATTGGCGATGTGGCCCTTGACTTCCTTCTTTATCTGGATGGGACGCTTGCCTACGGATTCATAGAAGGCCAGAGCCGCAGCGATTGTTTCCGGCGTAGTGAGTGTGCCGCCCACGACCTCAACCAGTGGAATCAGGTGGGGCGGATTGAATGGGTGGCCGATCAGCACGCGGCCAGGCTTGGCACAAGCATCCTGGAACTGGGATGCCATGATGCCCGATGAGCTGCTTGCCAGGATGGCATGGTCGGGGGCGGCGGCGTCGAGCTCGGCGAAGAGCCTGCGTTTGACGTCCACACGCTCGGGGCCGTTTTCCTGGACGAAGTCGGCATCTTTCACGGCCTCTTGAGGGTCGACATGGAAAGATAAATTATCAGGCGATGCGCCTGGTGCGGATCCTAAGGCCAGTGCCCCTGCCCATTGCTTTGCCACCAGGGCGCGCAGCCGGTCTTCGGCGCCGGGTGCCGGGTCGCTGGCTACGACCTGAAGCCCGCGCGAAAGAAAGCAGGTTGCCCAGCTTGCGCCGATGACGCCCGT
>CAZONP010000442.1:0-1605 GCA_964581155.1 uncultured Candidimonas sp.
AACGACGCGATCTGGTTGTTATCGAGATCCGTCGTAATAAAGCACTGCGGCGTATACATATCGGGCAGAACGCGGATCAGGCTGGTGTCGATGCCCAGTTGCTGCATGTACACAAGGTAGTCGGTGGCGTCGGCTCCGACGGTGCCGACTGGCACGGGACTGCCGCCCAGAAGCCGAAGGTTGTATGCAATGTTGCCGGCGCAACCGCCATATTCCTTGCGCATGCTGGGAACGAAAAACGACACGCTCAGGGACTGGATATTGTCGGCCAGGATGTGATCCTTGAAATGGCCCTCGAACACGGTAATGGTGTCGAACGCCACCGATCCGCAAATCAAAACCTTGTCAGACATTGCTTACCTTATGGAAAAAATTTGTCTATTTGATACCCATTGATCTTGAGATCGTTCAGGGTAAGGGGCAAGGCAACGGTTACCTCGCTTCGCGCCTCGAATGGCCGCCGCGCTGTTTCAGGCGGTAGGTACATGCCCGGACCCAGGTTCTTGCGAGCAACCAGGGTGCCGGAGAAGTCGGTCAAGTCCAGCACCAGTGTGGGCCATTCCTGATGCTTATCGTGATTATTGCGCAGCGTGAGCTGCAGCGTCATGGAAGCCGGTGCACGCTCGGACGCTGCGGCACTTGGCGCCTCGGACGCCTGGAGCGACGAACTTGTGATGGAAATAAGGTCGATCCGCCGGGAATACGCAATAGTGCATTTGATCGGAACACACGTCCGTTCCAGCATAGGCCGCGACGCCGGAAAGTTATTGGCAATCTGTGCGCGATACACGTAGATCAGTTGCGCAGCCAGCAGCAATAAACTGGCGGCAATAAGGACGGACCAAAAAACCCGAACCGCCGCATGCGCATCTGGTGCGCGGGAAGCGAAGATATCATTCGGTTCGCGCTGCGGCGGCCTGGGCGCGACACTACGTGGTTCGACATAGATGCGGCCCGGTTGGCCGGGCTCGGGCGCCGACTGGGCGATTTCAGGTATTTTGAAGACCGTATCGTGGCGTCCCCCGCTCGGCGTGTTCGCCGCAGCCGGCGGAATGACAAAGGCAGGCGTAGCCTTTTGGACGGGATGATTGACCGGCTGGCGGTGCCTGACAACGCTTGGCATGGCGGGCGGCACAGGCGTCGTTGCCGCTTCTGAGTGTGGCGCGATGGAGGGCTCGGTACGCGCTGCTGGCGCTGGTGTAGCCGGCGGTGTCGAAACTGGGGCTGCCGGGGAAGCAGCGGCGACTTCATCGGCCGGAACCACCGCTTCGTAACCGTCGAAAATATACGAGCACTTGACGCAGCGGACATACCCCTTGCGCAACTGCAGTTGGGCAAGGGGTGCTGAGAATGTTGTGCCGCATTGCGGGCACCGCGTGGTCAAGTCCATATGCGTTGGAAAGTCGTTCGCTCGTCAGGCTGCACGCCGGCCGTGCAGGCATACCCACCCTTCTCTGTTGCGCCATACATCCATGGCGATAAAAGGCGCATACGCCTGAATGACTTCATCGGCCTGCCGCTCCAGTATGCCGGACAGGACCAGGCGTCCGCCCGGATGCACTCTGTTGGCAAGCATTGGGGCCAGCACCTTCAAGGGATTGGTCA
>CAZONP010000443.1:0-1576 GCA_964581155.1 uncultured Candidimonas sp.
TCGTAGGGAGTGCCCTTGACGCGCAATACATCGCGCACGGGTATGCCCATGGCGGAAATCAGTGCTTTCAATGTTTCGCGATCAGGCGGCGTTTTCAGGTACTCGATCACGGTGGGGCTGCCGCCGCTGTTGCGGATCAATTCAAGCGTGTTGCGCGAGGTGCCGCACGCCGGGTTGTGGTAAATGGTGATGTCGCTCATGGGGTTGACCGCCTGATGAATGCTTGGGGAAGCTCCATTTTAAGCTCCCCCCGGGCGCAGCTGGTATTAATTAAGCTTGATGCCCGCCTTTGCTATCACATCTGCCCATAGGGCGCGCTCTTTCTCGGCATAGGCCTTGAATTCCTCGGCCGACATGGGCATGGGCTCCACGCCCATGTTGGTGATTCTTTCCACGAGTGCCGGCGACTGCAAGGCGGTCACGAGTTCCTTGTTCAGTCGGGCCACCACATCGGCGGGCATGCCGGCTGGGCCGACCAGGCCTTGCCATGCGTAGGCGGTGAAGTCGGGATAGCCTTTTTCTATCATCGTTGGTGCATCCGGCACGGCGGCCAAGCGTTCCGGGGTGGCTGTCGCCAGGACACGCAGCTTGCCGGCCCGGACGTTGGGCAGGCCCGAGCCGCCGTCAATGAACATCATGTCGACCTGACCGCCAATGAGATCCTGAATCGCCGGGGCCGCGCCCTGGTAAGGCACGTGCAGCAAGTCCGCGCCAGTCCGTTGCTTGAAGAGCTCCATTGCCAAATGGTGGGGCGAACCCGCGCCGGCCGACGAAACCGACAACGACTTATTCTTGGCCGCAGCCAAGACATCCTCAACGCTCTTGAGCGGGGAGTCATGCCGCACAGCCAGCATCAGAGGAAACCGCGCGAGGCCACCAATATAGGTGAAGGTCGTTGGATCGTAGGTCAGCTTGCTGTAAAGCGCGGGGTTGAAGGCAAGAGTACCCGAGTCGGCTGTGCCGACCATATAGCCATTGGGTTCCGCACGCGCGACAGCGGTTGCGCCGATGCTCGTGCCGGCGCCGGGGCGGTTTTCGATGATGATGGTCTGGTTCAGCGATTTTTCCATGGTGGTGGCAACGCTGCGCGCCACGACGTCGGTGCCGCCGCCGGCGGGGTAGGGTACCACCCAGCGTATGGCTTGATCCGGCCAGCTTTGTGCGTGCGCGAGCGCGCCGAGCGCGAACGACGTCGCGACGAGAAGAAGTTTACCGGTGCGTAGCATATGTGTCTCCGAACAAATTAATGGAAATTAAGAGTTGATGGCGGCAAGGACTGTGCCAACGCATTCGCCAAAGCCTATCCGTGCGGTGCCGTCTTTCCGGCACCACCCGCGAATGACGACAGTGTCCCCGTCGTCGAGGAACGTGCGCGTTTCGCCGTTCGGAAGCGTGATGGGCGCTTTTCCGCCTTGCGTTATTTCGATGAGTGCGCCAGCCTGGTCCAACGAGGGACCCGACAGCGTGCCGCTGCCGAATAAGTCGCCAGCTTGCAGGTTGCAACCGTTGATCGTGTGGTGTGCGACCATCTGCGCGATAGTCCAGTAGGCATGGCGGTAATTCGTCTGTGCCAGCC
>CAZONP010000444.1:0-1576 GCA_964581155.1 uncultured Candidimonas sp.
GGTAAACGCCTTGCCCTGGGCAATACCACCCTGATGCATCAAGAAGGCGTTGACGTCACAACTATAGTCGGTACCGCCGAATCGCTGCGCACAAAAGGTGCGAGCGTCATGTATCTGGCAACAGACGGTCAATTGACAGGCTTGCTCGCCGTCTCCGACCCGATCAAGAAGAGTACCCCGGAAGCACTGCGGGACCTGAAACGCGCCGGTATCCGCGTCATCATGGCAACAGGCGATGGCGTCTCGACGGCGAAAGCTGTGGCCACGAAATTGGGAATTGACGAGGTGCATGGCGAAGTAAAGCCGGCCGACAAGCTTGACCTAGTCAGTAAACTCCAGGCGGAGGGCCGCATTGTCGCGATGGCGGGCGACGGCATCAACGACGCCCCTGCCCTGGCCAAGGCCAATGTCGGTATTGCCATGGGCACGGGCACGGACGTGGCGATGAATAGCGCCCAGGTCACCCTGGTCAAAGGAGACTTGCGCGGGATCTCCATTGCGCGCCACCTTTCAGACTCGACCGTAGCCAACATGAAGCAAAACCTGGGTTTTGCGTTCATTTACAACGCCCTTGGTGTTCCGTTGGCGGCTGGCGTACTGTATCCGTTCACCGGCTTGTTGCTTTCACCGATGTTCGCAGCACTTGCAATGAGCCTAAGCTCGGCTTCGGTAGTTTTCAATGCCCTTCGGCTGCGTAAATCGGTATAAAACGAAGAGCCGCCTCGTCGCAATCTCACCATCAAATTATCGTTGAGTAGAAGGATCACGGCCATTACAAAGTTGTAATGGCCGTGACATCGTCGTGACAGGCAGCCGTACGTATAGTAAGAGCTAAGGGTCAATTCCTTGACCCATTGCCTGTAAGGACGATCACCATGAAAAACCTTCGTTTGGTTGTTGTTTCTCTCGTTTTAGGCTCGGCCAGCGCTCTGTCTTGGGCTCAGACTCCAGATGAGCACAATGCCCACCACCCCGCCGCCACCGCTACGCCAGGCGCCCCATCCTCCACCGCGCAAGCTAAGCCAGCAGATAACGCTGTGCTGGCAGGGAAAATGGACACGCATATTAAGGCGATGCACGAATTTCATGAAAAACTCCAGAACGCGAGCCCCGCCGAGCGTCAAGCACTCATGGCCGACCACCAAAGCTTGATGCAAGATGGCATGAACATGATGGGCATGGCCTCCGCTGGAATGCAGGGCATGGGAATGATGAACCAGATGCACTCGCAGCCGTCAAAAAATGAATCAGGATCGATCATCGAAGCACATCACACGATGATGCTAAAGCGCATGGATATGATGGAAGCCATGATGAAAATGATGATGGATCGCATGCCTGCCCCGGCCGTAGCGCCCCAATAGCCATGCCATTATGAGGCCCGATCATTGTCGCGGGCGCACCTCTGTCCTATTGAGCCGGCGTGCGCGGAGCAAGCAGCCACTGCCGAGCTGCTCTGGGCTTGATATTATCCAGCGGGTCGGCGTTTGGCACGACCCAGGCGGGCATCCGAGCCGTGTATCTAGTCCCGAGAAAACGGTTTGCCGGTAAAGTCCACAGTAACCAAGTTGCCGTC
>CAZONP010000445.1:0-1567 GCA_964581155.1 uncultured Candidimonas sp.
CATTCCTGGCTTATCTGCTCATCCGATTATCCGGCGCCGACCGCGAAGTCATGGAAAAATGGCTTTACGTCATTGTCGGCCTGGTCTTCATCGCCGGCATTCTCGGCACAGCTCACCATTATTACTGGATCGGCGTACCTGGCTATTGGCTGCCCCTAGGTGGGTTCTTCAGTGCGCTCGAACCGCTGGCTCTCTTGGGAATGGCAATGTACGCGTACTTTGCCATGCGGCGCTCCGGATTACGCCATCCTAACGTTCTGGCACTGCACTGGGCGTTGGGCAGCGCCATGTTCGGCTTGTTCGGCGCGGGATTGCTGGGCCTGGCCCATACGTTTCCCGACATCAACAAGTGGACGCACGGCACCCTTATTACTGCCATGCACGGCCATGCCGCTTTCTTTGGCGCCTATGCCATGATCGTCATGGCCATGATCGCCTACGCCATGCCCACCATGACTGAAAACCGGGAAGAACAAGGCAGCAGCGCCGGGTACTGGGCCTTCTGGCTTCAGCTTGCGGGCATGTTCGGAATGACGCTCTCGTTCGCCACGGCCGGCATTGCACAGGTGTACCTTGAACGCGTCTTGGGCATAGGTTATCTGGACGTGCAACTGAAAATTCAGATCCACTTTGTCATGCTTGTAGCGTGCGCCTCGCTCTTCGCCGTTGGCGTAGGCCTGTTCCTCTACGACTTCTTTCGCCACGCGCCCCGCTTCAGCCCCATGAATCCGGAAACCGGTAGCAGCCCGCTGGCGGCACCCGTGCCAGCCAAGTCCAGAGCAGGCTAGTGTGACGCAAAGGCAACACGACATCACCACCCTCGGCATCACACGCTCACACAGTGATGCCGAGCCCTACTACATTGCTTCGGACGACGAAATCAACGTGTTCGAACTTTGCCATGCCAACCAGTTGGCAGTCATGCTCAAGGGTCCCACCGGCTGCGGCAAAACCCGCTTTGTCGAGCACATGGCATGGCGCCTGCAACGGCCGCTGGTCACGGTTTCATGCCACGACGACTTGTCGGCAAGCGACCTGCTGGGCCGCTTTCTCATCCATCACAACGATACGGTATGGCAAGACGGCCCGCTGGCCAGCGCGGCGCGCAATGGCGCCATCTGCTACCTGGACGAGGTCGTGGAGGCGCGTCAGGACACCGTGGTGGCCCTGCACTCGCTGACCGACCACAGGCGCATTCTGGCACTCGAGAAAACGGGGGAACTGATTAACGCAGCACCCGGCTTTCAGCTGGTTGTTTCTTACAACCCTGGGTATCAACGTATGCTCAAAGACATGAAACCCAGTACGCGTCAGCGATTTGTCGCCCTGGATTTCGATTTTCCGCCCCAAGACCGCGAAGCGGCGATCGTCATGCACGAAGGCGCAGTCGACGACGCCACCGCCCAAGACCTCGTTGCGCTGGCACACAAGCTGCGTGGGTTGCGGGACCGAGGACTGGCCGAGGTGCCAAGCACCCGCCTACTGGTCGCGACGGCCAAGCTCATCGCCGGCGGCATCCCGTTGCGGCGCGCGTGTTATGCAGGCCTGATTGCCCCGCTCTCCGACG
>CAZONP010000446.1:0-1557 GCA_964581155.1 uncultured Candidimonas sp.
GCTCATCATCAAGACATTCAAGGCGACACTGGGCGATAGGCAAGTGATCAAGGCAACATACCACCGCTCGCTCTCTCTAAATCCTTATCTTCGTTTCGATGTGACGCCCACGCAAGGCGGCGACATGCGCTTCGAATGGACGGAAGACACCGGACGCATAGCGGTGCACACGGAAGCGGTTCACGGCTCGTAAGCCGCAATACCAAGGTCGCTGGCAACTAGCGGCAGCCCGAGCATCGCTTGCAAGTCGGGCAGAGAGACACCCTCAATTAGATCAAGCACCACTGCAGCGCCTGACGATAAATCGAATACCGCAATATCGGTATAGAGTCGCTTGACAACGCTGGCGGCAGTCAATGGGAATGAACAGGTGTTAACCAGTTTGGCCTGCCCGGTCTTCCCGAATAAATCCATCATGACGTAGACGTTACGCGCGCCTACGGCAAGATCCATGGCTCCCCCCGGGGACGGTATGCTGTCCGATTCGCCCGTCGACCAATTGGCAAGATCGCCGCCGGCCGAAACCTGCAAGGCGCCCAGGACCGTAATATCCAAATGGCCGCCGCGCACGATGGCGAATGAGTCGGCATGATCGACGAAGTGACCACCCTGCACCAAAGACACGGGCTTGCGGCCGGCATTGATAAGGTCAAAGTCTTCCAGCGCTTTGCCAACAGTAGGACCGGAACCGACGATCCCGTTTTCCGTGTGAATAATCACCTCATCGGCGCCCGGTATGTAGTTGCCGACCATTTCAGGCATGCCGATGCCCAGATTGACGACGGCTCCGGGCCAGATGTCGCGCGCAACGCGCCTGGCCATTGCCTGGCGGGATACTTTATGTTGGGACTCGATCATTCACAATTCCTTCGCTGTAGGGTTGCACGACACGACGCGCTGAACAAACACGCCCGACGTGACGATGGCCTCGGGGTCCATGGTTCCCAGGGGCATCACTTCGTCGACCTCGACGACAGTAAGCTTCGCGGCCATGCACATTACCGGACCAAAGTTGCGGGCGGTCATTCGGTATTGAAGGTTGCCCCAACGGTCGGCGCGGCGCGCTTTGACCAATCCGACATTGCCAATGATGGCCTCTTCAAAAACGTGGCCACGCCCATTGATCATGCGTGTTTCCTTCCCTTGCGCCAACGATGTGCCAAAACCCGTAGGGGTGAAGAAGCCACCGATTCCCGAGCCGCCCGCACGCAGACGTTCGGCCAGAGTTCCTTGGGGAACACATTCCAGTTCGATTTTTCCGGCCTTGAAGAGTCCTTCGAACACATGCGACTCCCATGAACGCGGGAACGAGCAGATGATTTTTCTGACCTGATTGGCAGCCAGGAGCTTTGCCACACCTTCGTAAGCATTGCCGGCATTATTGTGCACCAGCACCAGGTCCTTGGCGCCGCGCTCGACTAGCGCGTCGATCAGGGTGTCGGGCACGCCGGCGCCACTAAAGCCACTAACCAGAATAGTCGATCCATCGTTGATGTCGCCCACCGCCTCTAGCGCCGAGGTGCATACTTTATTCATTTCACACTCGTTCCAGGATAA
>CAZONP010000447.1:0-1542 GCA_964581155.1 uncultured Candidimonas sp.
TCATTCAGGCGCGCCGCGAAGCCGAGCGACGCCGCATTCTTGTCCAGTCCAACGCTATTCCCCGCGAATCGAGCGAGCAGGCAAATCAAGCCCTGGCAACCGCATTGGCCAATGCCGAACAGGCGCGCCTTGAAGCGGCCTCGCTTGCGCCTGGCGCCACCGAGGAGAGCATGCTGTTCGAAAGGGTTGCGGCCGCGCAAGCCGCGTTGTCCAAGACACGCATCGTGGCGCAATTTCCCGGTACCGTCCTCATGCGCAATGTGGAACCGGGCGACCTGGTCCAGCCCAGCCGTGTCTTGCTGGAAATCGCCCGCGAAGACACCACAGAAATCCTGGTGCCGGTCGATGAACGCAATCTTGGCGTACTGGCGCTGGGTCAGACCGCTGTCTGCATCACCGACGCCTACCCCGAACGCCATTTCACCGCCATTATCAGTTTCATTGCTCCAACCATTGACCCGCAGCGCGGCACGGTCGACATCCGCCTTCAGGTAAATCCGGTTCCGGATTACCTGCGTGATGACTTGACGGTGACGGTGAATATCGAAACCGGCCGCGCCGAGCACGCCCTCTCAGTCCCCAACGATGTCTTGACCGATATCCGCGATGGCCATGCGTCCGCGCTGGTTGCAACGAATGGGCGCGCCGAGCGGCGCGTGCTGACCCTGGGCCTGCGGGGACTGGCTATGACGCAGATCACAGACGGCCTGCAAGCCGGGGAGTGGGTATTGGCAGCCGGCGGAGTGCGTGAAGGCCAACGTGTACGCGCGTCGGCCGGAATCCCGCCCACGCCGCCGCGCAATACCAGCGCCAGCAAAGAAACACCCATGAAGTTCAACTGACCACCGGACCTTCCCATGTGGCTGGAATCAACCATTGCCCTGAAGTTCCTGCGCCAGAACATCACCCAGACGGTGCTCATACTGGTGGGCATTGCGGTAGGCGTGTCCGTGATCGTTTTCATCACGACGCTTATCAACGGATTGCAAAGCAATATCATTGATCGCACGCTGGGCACCCAATCGCACATTCGAGTAGAGCCGCCCGATGAAATCAATCGCCGGGCCGCCCCCCAGCCCGGCACTATTCAGCTCATTCTCGAGGACCAGCGGGCGCAGCGCCTGCGCTCCATCAATAACTGGCTGCAGGTGCGCGATACGCTGGATACACTACCCGAGGTTAGCGCCGTTTCTCCGGTTGTCTCCGGTCCCGCATTCGCGCGCCGTGGCGACGTCCTTAAAGCTGTATCTCTGGTCGGCATTGATCCCGTGCGCTACGAGCGTATCGTTCCGGTCAGTGAAGACCTCATCGACGGCCAGTTTCGCGTCGGCGCGGGCGACGCCGTGATCGGCAAATTGCTGGCGAATGATCTGGGCATGCGCGTGGGCAGCAAGTTGCGCCTGGAGGGCGGCGAAGGTCGCATGGCGGTGGTGACGGTTGTCGGCATCTTCGAATTGGGTGTGCGCGAACTCGATCTACGCTACGTTTACCTGGACCTGAAGCAAACGCAATCCTTGCTTGACCTGCCTGGCGGCGTAACGC
>CAZONP010000448.1:0-1525 GCA_964581155.1 uncultured Candidimonas sp.
TCGCTTTGAATGTCGCGATATGCCGGCGTCGTCATCTTGTTGCGGGCGGGCAAATTCAACCAGAGCTGAAAGCCTTCCATGCGGCCCTCTTCCTGCTCCGGCAGTTCGGAATGAACCACGCCCCGGCCAGCCGTCATCCATTGCACGCCGCCGTTTTGCAGCAAACCTTCATTCCCGGCGCTGTCGTGGTGTCGCATGCGCCCCTCTATCATGTAGGTCACCGTCTCGAAGCCACGGTGCGGATGGTCGGGAAAGCCGCCGATATAGTCATCTGGGTTATCGGTGCCAAAATGGTCCAGCATCAGGTACGGATCCAGCCTTTTTTGCAAGGAGGAGGTCAACACCCGTGTCAGTTTCACGCCGGCACCGTCGGAAGTGGCTACTCCCGTCACGATACGTTCCACGTTGCGCGGCCGCCGGACGTCGTCATTGGCTGTAGGGTTGGTGCTGATGGTTGTCATGCTGACGTCTCCTTGAAAGAAAAGAGAGCGTTCACTCTCATCAATTCATTGTAAATGGCACTACAATTTCCGCTACTCGGGCAACTTCGCGCAGGGATGGATCATGGTAAATCATCAAGAAATAATCGGCGGGAAGGGAGCGCTCGACATCGCGCAAGCGCACGCCGTGGTCGACTTCTGGACGAAAGCCGGTTCGCAAGCCTGGTTCATCAAGGACGATGCGTTCGATGCGGATTTTCGGGAACGCTACATGACCTTGCACTGGCTGGCGGCACGCCGGGGTCTGGACAGTTGGATCGACGAACCTGTGGGCGCGTTGGCGCTGGTGTTATTGCTTGACCAGTTTCCGCGAAATGCATTTCGCGATACGCCGCATATGTTTGCCACCGATGGGCTGGCGCGGCTTCATGCGCGGCGCGCCATTGCGGACGGGCACGCGAAGAGCGTGGACCCGGCCCTGGCCCTGTTTTTTTGCACGCCTTTCATGCATTCGGAAGCGCTTGTCGACCAGCGTTACGGTGTTGAGCTTTACCGTCGCTACGCGCCCGACAACATTAAGTTCGCGCTGGACCACTGCGCCATTATCGAGCGCTTCGGTCATTTTCCACACCGGAATCCATTAATGGGCCGCCTTACCACGGAAGCCGAAAGGCGGTTCCTGGAAGAGGGCGGCTTCGCTGGCTGAACCGTGCATGGACGGTGCGCCGGCGACGGCGAAATCAGTCTTCGCGGCTGGTAACTTCCAGCAAGTGGTAGCCGAACTGCGTCTTCACCGGGCCTTGAACGACATTGACCGGGGCGCTGAACACGACTTCGTCGAATTCCTTGACCATTTGGCCGGGACCGAACGTTCCCAGGTCGCCGCCTTGGCGGCTGGAGGGGCAGCTTGAGTTGTCTTTGGCAACTTGTGCGAAGTCGGCGCCGCCTTCGATGGCGGTTTTGAGTTCATTGCATTTGTCTTCGGTGGATACGAGGATGTGGCGGGCTGAGGCTTGTGCCATAAGGTTTACTCCTTCTAAGATGGTCTGACAGAGTAACGTTTTTGAGCGGCCTTGTGTACCCGG
>CAZONP010000449.1:0-1523 GCA_964581155.1 uncultured Candidimonas sp.
ATGCACCAAGGTTTGGGCCGGCACGGGAATATTCAACAATGTATAGCTTTGGCTGGCGATTTCGGACATGCGTCCACCAACCAGCAGCACAAGATCGGCATTCCTGATGTAGTCGGTCAGGATGGGGTTGCTGCCCAGGCCGACATCACCCACAAAGCAGTCATGCTCGACCGAAAACAGCATTTGACGGCGGAATTGCACCGCTGTGGGCAATTGGTGGCGCGTGGCGAAGTCCGCAAACGTGTCCACCGAGGCCTGGTTCCAGCGTGTTCCGCCCAGTATGGCGATAGGCCGTTGCGCCTTGGCGATGGCTTGCGCCAGATCCGTCATTTGGGCCGAGGTGGGCGCCGTGTCGACGACAACATGGCGCGGTGCATCGGCGACGACCGCGCGTTCCACCAGCATATCCTCCGGCAGTGCAATGACGACCGGCCCAGGCCGACCCGAAGTCGCGACGTGAAACGCGCGCGAAATAAGTTCCGGCAGCCGCTCGACCTGGTCGACCTCCGTCACCCATTTCACCTGGGTGCCAAAGACGGCGCGGTAATCCATTTCCTGGAACGCCTCGCGCTCGCGCATGCCGCGCTCGATCTGGCCGACGAATAGAATGAGAGGGGTCGAATCCTGCGAGGCAATGTGTACCCCGGCCAGCGCGTTGGCTGCTCCCGGAGCCCGGGTTACCATGCAAATGCCGGGCATGCCTGTAAGCTTGCCGTGGGCCTCCGCCATCATGGCGGCGCCGCCTTCCTGCCGGCAGACCGTTACCTGTATGTCGGCGTCGTGCAGTCCATCAAGCACCGCCAGGTAGCTTTCGCCCGGTACGCAGAAGACATGGTCGACGCCTTGCGCAAGCAGTTGCGCAACAAGTATGTGCCCGCCCAGGCGGGGCAGCGCGGCAGCAGTTGAAGGTGTTGTCATAGACGATGAGGATAGTGTGCGTGGAGGGCACAACGCAATTGATAAAATAGCACAATGTCTTGCCTATTGCGCAAGATAAGGATTAGCAATGAGAAATGGCATACCCAACCTGGGTGCTTTACAGGCGTTTGAGGCAACGGCGCGGCTGGGGTCATTCTCGCGCGCCGCTGAAGAGCTGTCCTTGACGCATAGCGCCATTTATCGGCAGGTGACCGGACTGGAAGGGCGCCTTGGAGTGCAATTGCTTACGCGAGTGCGGCGTCGCGTGGCGCTTACCGATGCAGGGGCGGAATATGCCGCCCGGGTGCGCCACCATCTGGAACAGCTCGAGAAAGACACACGAGGGCTTATGTCGCGATCCGGCCTAGGGCGCAGTCTGCATATTGCCGTGCTGCCCACGCTCGCCACGACGTGGTTGGTGCCGCGCCTGGCAAACTTCCAGCAGCTGCATGGCGACATCGCGGTAAGCCTGTCGGCGCGCACCTTGCCGTTCCAGTTCAGCGACCATCCCTTCGATGCGGCCATTTATCATGCCGACCAGATCTGGCCCCAGACCGCAGGTATCAAACTGTTTGATGAAGACGAACTTATACCGGTGTGCGCAG
>CAZONP010000450.1:0-1521 GCA_964581155.1 uncultured Candidimonas sp.
TCAAATCGATCAAGTTGAAACATCCGTAGACCATCCAAGTGGATGGTTTTAATATGTGTTCATGCCTCCTCGCACTCCTTCCCTCGCCTCCGTCCCCAAGCCCCCGGACGAAAAGATCACGATCAATCTGGGTTATGTCGACCTGGGTCAAATCGATCTTCTCGTCCAGGAAGGGTTTTATGCCAACCGCACCGACCTGATCCGAACCGCCATCCGCAATCAGTTGGCCGCCCATGGCGACGCCGTACGCCAAGCGGTGAGCCGCAAGACGCTGGTGCTGGGCATACAGCATTACTCAACCGCAGACCTGCTTGCGGTCCAGGCAGCCGGGGAAATGCTTCAAATCCGGGTGCTGGGGTTGGCGACGATAGCATCCGATGTCACGCCCGAGCTGGCGCTCGCCACCATCGAATCCTTGACGGTGTTAGGCGCCTTGCATGCCAGCGCCGCCGTCAAAGCCGCCCTGCGTCAGCGTATCCGCTGACTCCAATCAGCCGCAAAGGTAAATACCATGCATCCCAACTTCCAGCACCTGATGAACCAGGCGACCCGGCTCACGCGATCCGGCAATCTGGCTGCAGCCACGGCCGCCATTCAAGCCGCATTATGCGGCGGCGCTGTCGCCGCCCAGCCACCGCAGAACGATACCGACGTCATCGACGTCGAAGCCTGGGAGATCCCGGAACCCACGGCACCGTCAGCAAAGGCATCGCCCGGCCCCGAAGTCATCACACCCGTCCACAAGCCCACCACTACCGGCGATACGTTCGTTGCGGGATCATTCCGCAATTCAGCGGGCCAGCGCAGCTACAAGCTGTACGTGCCGCCCAATGCGGGTGATCGGCGCCTGCCGCTTGTCGTCATGCTGCATGGCTGCACCCAGGACGCCGACGACTTCGCCGCCGGCACCGCCATGAACGACGCCGCACGGGCGCAAGGCTTCTACGTTCTGTATCCCGTCCAGTCGCAACGAGCCAACCCCCAGAAGTGCTGGAGCTGGTTCAAGCACAACCACCAGCGCCAGGGCCGAGGCGAACCGGAGATATTGGCAGGCATGACGCGCGAAATGATAGCCAAGCACCCCATCGATCCCCAGCGCGTCTATGTGGCGGGCTTGTCGGCCGGCGGCGCCATGGCTGCCATCATGGCCAGCGCGTATCCCGAGCTATACGCGGCGGCAGGCGTGCATTCTGGCCTGGCGCCGGGCGTGGCGTCGGATCTGCCTTCGGCGCTTTCCGCGATGAAAGGCGGCGGCCGAGCACCCGCGCAGTCGGGCAGCGGCGTGCCCACCATTGTCTTCCACGGGGATCGCGACGCCACCGTGCATCCGGGCAATGCTGAAAGCGTGGCCGTGGCCAGCGCGGGCTCCGCCGCCCATGTGGAAACCCTAAGCGTGGCGGGCGTCAGGAACAAGCACCACAGCACTCGGCATACGTATCGGAACCGGGCGGGCCATGTCATCGCCGAACGCTGGGAGATACATGGCGCGGGCCATGCCTGGGCCGGCGGTACGCAAAGCGG
>CAZONP010000451.1:0-1520 GCA_964581155.1 uncultured Candidimonas sp.
GGCCATCGGTGAATTCCAGCTTATCCAGGGCAAAGTCGCCGACCTGTACACGACACTGCAAGCCAGCCGCGCGTTTTGCTACGCCGTCGGCAAGAACCTGGACCGCTTGGGCACAGGCCACGTGCGCGAAGTGCGCAAGGACTGCGCCGCCGTCATCCTGTACTGCGCAGAAAAAGCCACCTGGATGGCCGGCGAGGGCATACAAATCCTGGGCGGCAACGGCTACATCAACGAGTACCCGGTCGGACGCCTGTGGCGCGATGCCAAGCTGTATGAAATCGGCGCCGGCACCAGCGAAATCCGCCGCATGCTGATTGGACGCGAACTCTTCAACGAAACGGCCTGAACGTCCGCAACCTCATGACTTACGTCGGAGATCATCAGCGCGTCGAGCAGGTTTCGCGCCCCGGGCTGGCGCCACAGACCGTGGCGCTGACCATACTTGACGGCTTCAACCGCCACTACGCCCTGTTTCGCTACGGGGCGCAGCGCGCCAAGTCGTTGTTCGAATCCGCCAACTGGCGCGGCATACAGCAGTTGTCGCGCGAGCGCATCGAATACTACGACACGCGTGTGCGCGAGTGCACGACGCAGTTGAATACGGCATTAAAGGGCAGCGACGCCAGCCCCAGCGGCGCTTCGGCGCAGCAAAGCCTGACACCGGCCCAGCTGGCGTTCTGGCAGTCGGTCAAGACGGAATTTGTCACGTTGCTGGCTGGTCACCGCCAGCCTGAATGCGCCGAGACGTTTTTCAATTCGGTGTCGTGCCACATCCTGCACCGCGACTATTTCCACAACGACTTTCTGTTTGTGCGACCGGCCATCGCCACCGATTACCTGGACAGCAGGCTGCCGTCGTATCGGGTCTACTACCCCATCTCCGAAGGGCTGGAGAAATCGCTGATCAAGATGATCGCCGACTTCGGCCTGGCCGCGCCATTCGCCGACTTGCCGGCCGATGCGCGCCGGATCGCCCGGATGGCAATACGCCAGCTGCGCCAAGCTATTCCAGTGGGCGCGGGCCAGCGGCTTTCGCCCGATTGTCAGATCCACGTCCTTAATTCCCTGTTTTTTCGCAACAAGGGGGCGTATGTGGTGGGTCGCCTGGTCAACCAGGGCACGACCTTTCCTTTTGCCATCGCGCTGTTGCACACGCCGTCCGGGCATATTCGGGCGGATGCCCTGCTTCATACTGCCGACGACCTGAGCACACTGTTCAGTTTCACGCGGGCCTATTTCCTTGTCGACATGGAAACGCCGGCGGCCTACGTCAATTTCCTGAATTCACTGCTGCCCCGCAAGCCGAAGGCAGAAATTTACACCACCATCGGGCTGCAAAAACAGGGCAAAACGCTGTTTTACCGTGACTTCCTGCACCACCTGGCCCATTCGCACGACGCCTTCGACATCGCGCCCGGCATCAAAGGCATGGTCATGACCGTGTTCACGCTGCCGTCGTATCCGTATGTTTTCAAACTGATACGCGACCGGATCGTCAAGGACGGGATGGATCACGCCAC
>CAZONP010000452.1:0-1508 GCA_964581155.1 uncultured Candidimonas sp.
GGTAACGTTTGTGATCGGCGTACTGTTCGTCAAGGAAACAAAAGACAACGACATCAATTCGTGACGCACGGTCCAGCATACCGGGCCATTTGCCCGGGGGATTAGGCTTACAATCGTCCCTCGCTCACTCAGGAAGACATTAAGACATGTGGTTCAAAAACCTTAGGATATTCCGCCTGGCCCCAACTTGGTCATGCACCGCCGACGCACTGGAAGCCGCCATTGAAAAGCAGGCCTTCCAGCCTGGCAGCAGTCAAGATATGCAAAGCCTGGGATGGGTCGCGCCACGGGAAAATTCAGGCCTTGTTTACGCACTAGACGGCCAGTTCCTGCTTAGCCTGCGCGCCGACAAGAAGCTGCTTCCCTCGTCGGTCATCAACCAGTTCGCCAAAGCCAAAGCGCAAGACATCGAAGAGCAGCAAGGCTTCAAGCCCGGCCGTAAACAGATGAAAGAGATTAAGGAGCAGGTGACCGAAGAACTCATGCCCAAGGCATTCAGCGTATATCGCGACACACGCATCTGGATAGACACGAAAAACCATTGGCTGGTGATCGATTCGGCCGCCGCTGCCAAAAGCGATGAAGTGCTGGTCATGCTGGCCAAGGCCATCGATTCCTTCCCGATCTCGCCGCTTTTCGTCGAACAGTCGCCAGCCGCCGCCATGACCAGCTGGCTGGTCAGCGACGAACCGCCCAGCGGCTTTTCCATCGATCAGGACACGGAACTTCGCTCCACCAGCGAAAGCCGCGCCGCCGTCCGCTACGTGCGTCAAAGCATCGAAATCGACGACGTTCGCAAGCACGTGGAGGCCGGCAAGCAATGCACCCGGTTGGCGCTTACCTGGGCGGACCGCGTCTCGTTTGTGTTGACCGAAGGACTGGAAGTCAAGCGTGTAAGCCCCTTGGACGTGCTCAAGGAAGGCCAGGACGCGTCTTCGCACAATGAAGCCGAGCAGTTCGATTCAGATTTCACCCTGATGAGCGGCGAACTTTCACGCCTTATTGCCGAACTGGTCGAGGCGCTGGGCGGCGAAAAGGCCACCCACTAGCCTGCAACGTAGGGTTCAGTCTATGCCGTGGAAAACGCTGTCGTCAGGGCCTACATGCGACGGCGGGTTCCACGTGACATCCCGCAATGAATGCTGGACAAGTCCTTCGACGCCCAGAAGTACCGCAAAGATAGCCATTCGCACCGGAATGCCGTTGTCTGTCTGGCGGAAGATCGCCAGACGCGAGTCGTGGTTCAGATCGACGCTGAGATCGTTGGCGCCTTCCCTGCTGTCGCGCGGCAGCGGATGCATGACGATAACGTCGGGGCTGCAGCACTTGTCGATGATGGCCTTGTTGACCTGGAAATCGGGCGTGTAACCTTCGAGTTCTTCGGCGGCAAAGCGTTCCTTCTGCACGCGGGTGGCATAAATGACATCGGCACCAACCAGACCTTCTTCAAGGGACGTGGTCTGCTCGATGGTATGTCCGCGTTGCCCTGTCTGCTCCAGGATGTAGTC